>NZ_CAMZCS010000026.1 GCF_947305105.1 uncultured Fibrobacter sp.
AGGAAGTAACGGTCATGCGTCACGAGAATCACGGAGCCCTTGTATTCGCGGAGGTGGCGTTCGAGCCAGGCAACCGTTTCGGCATCCAGGTGGTTCGTCGGTTCGTCAAGCAAGAGCAAATCCGGCTCTTCAAGGAGCAGGCGGCAGAGGGCCACACGGCGCTTTTCACCACCGGAAAGGTTCGTCACCGGCCAGTCACCCGGCGGGCAGCGAAGAGCGTCCATTGCAATTTCAATGTTGCGGTCGAGGCTCCACAGGTCCTGCGCGTCGATGATGTCCTGGAGCTTTGCCTGTTCGTCGAGGAGCTTGTTCATCTCGTCGTCTTCCATGGGTTCGGCGAACTTCATGGAAATTTCGTTGAAGCGGTCAAGTACGGCCTGCTTCTTGGCCACGGCCTGCATCACGTTTTCCTTGACGGTCAAGTTCGGGTCGAGCTGCGGTTCCTGCGGCAGGTAGCCCGCGGTGCGGCCCGGCTCGATCCAGGCTTCGCCCTGGAATTCCTTGTCGATGCCCGCCATGATGCGCAGCAGCGTCGACTTACCGGCACCGTTCTGGCCGATGATGCCAATCTTTGCGCCGTAGTAGAAGCTCAAGGAAATGTCCTTCAGCACCTCCTTGTTAGGCGGGTATGACTTGGTCATCTTGTACATGTAGAAAACGAATTTTTCTGCTTTATTTTCGGCCATAAATAGTGGTTTGTGGTTAGTGGTTGGTGGTTAGAATCTAGAGCCTAGAGGTTAGGATCTAGGGGTTTTTCAATGGAAATTTAATTCTTTCGCGTTTTAGCGCGGAGGATGCAAAGTTGTTTATAGGGGTTTTTAGGAGGCCCGAGCCTCGAGCCTGGGGCCCCGAGCCTGCTATGCCATTTTGCTAGCGTCAATGGTATTCGTGGACTCGACCTTGCCGGCAAAGAAGCTGTAGGCCGCAGGCACGATGAACAGCGAGAGGAACGTTGCAAACGTGAGGCCACCGGCGATGGCGATGCCCATCGCAATGCGGCTCGGGGTGCCGGTCATGATGAGCGGCACCGCGCCCAATACTGTTGACAGGCTTGTCATCAGGATTGGGCGGAAGCGGCGTTCCGCCGCTTGGCGAGCCGCCTCCAGCTTGCTGCAGCCTGTGTTCGCTGCAATCTGGTTTGCAAATTCCACAATCAAGATACCGTTCTTCGTCACAAGCGCAATCAAGAGAATCAGCGCAATTTCGCTGAAAATATTGAGTGTCTGCCCGGTAATGAACAAGAAGGCAAGCGCACCTGCCAAGGCGAGCGGCACCGTAAAGAAGATGACGAATGGTGCACGGAAACTTTCGAACTGCCCGGCAAGCACGAGGAACACAAGTGCCAGCGCCAGGAGGAACACGATGTAGAGGCCGCTGGAGCTTTCCTCGAATTCCTTCGAAGACCCGCTCAACGCCGTACTCACGTTCGGGTAATCCTTCAACAAGTGCTTTGCAATACGGCGCATTTCTTCGACGCCGTCGCCAATCGTCTTGCCCGGCACAAGGCCCGCCTGGATGGTCGCCGCGGAGAATCGATTGAAACGCGGGAGCGACGGCGATGCGGACTGTTCGCTAAACGTGATGAAGTTATCGAGGCTCACAAGTTCGCCCTTACCGTTCTTCACGGTAAGCATCGAGATGTTCTCGGGCATGCTACGGTACTGGTAACCCACCGCGCCGATGATATCGTACTGGCGGCCGTCCTTGTAGAACTCGCCGTAACTCTGGTCGCTAATCGCAAGCTGCACCGCCTGGGCAATGTCGTTCACCGACACGCCTTCTTCGTTCGCCTTGTCGCGTAAAATCTCGATATGCAGTTCCGGCTTGGTAAAGCGCAGGTTCGTGTTCACCACACTGAACACAGGGCTCTTGCTCGCCTCTTCTTCGAACTTGGGCACGAGCGTACGCAAGATTTCGATGTTCGGAGCCTGCAGCACGAACTGCACCGGAAGGCCGCCGCGCTGCGTACTGATGCTCTGCGGTTCAAACACCATCACGCGCAAGTCAGGGTATTCGTTACCGAGCACCTGAATGGCGCGTGCAATCTCGCTCTGCGGGCGACGCGCCTTCTTGTCGTCGTTCAAGAAGATCCGCATTCTCGAGTTGCCCGCATTCCACGCACCTGCCTGGATTTCGGAATACTCGTTGGTATCCATGAGCGCAATGACTTCTTCGGCAAAGGCATCGGCCATGCGCTTGGTGCGCGTCAGCGTCACGCCCTCGGGCATGTTCATGTTCACCATGACCGCATTGGAGTCTTCGGTCGGGGCCATTTCGCTACTCATGTTGTTGAAGCAGAAATACGCCGCAGCGAGGAGGCCCGCCACAATCGGGAAAAGCAAGAAGCGTAACTTGAGGAACAATCCGAGAAGCACTGCGTAAACGCGGTTAATCCAGTCAAAGAACGGTTCGGTGATGCGGTAGAACCAGCCTTGCTTCTGGCGGCTGAGGAACTTGGAGCAGAGCATCGGCGAAAGCGTGAGTGCGCACAATGTCGAAAGGAATACCGTCCCGATCATCACCGCTACGAACTCGCGGAACAGGAGGCCCGTGGTACCGCCAAGGGCCAGCACCGGCACGAACACAGCCATCAACACCACCGAAGTCGCAATCACGGCAAAGAAGATTTCGTTTGTACCCGCCACAGCCGCCTGCTTGGGCGTCATGCCTTTTTCAATCTTGTGGTAGATGTTCTCCACAATCACGATGGCATCGTCCACGACAAGGCCAATCGCCAGCACCATCGCAAGCAAGGTCAACACGTTGATACTGAACCCGCACAAGTAAAGCACAAAGAAGCTACCGATAACGGCGACCGGCACCACCACCATCGGAATGAGCGTCGTACGCGCCTGACGCAGGAACGCGAAGATAATCGCAATCACCAACAAGAACGCGATGAAGATGGTCTGCACCACTTCCTTGATGGATGCGCGGATGTTAATCGAGGTATCGCGGCCATAGAGGACTTGCACGCCTTCGGGTATTTCGCGGCGGATATCTTCCACGCGCTTGTAAAATTCGTTGGCGATTTCCACATGGTTAGAACCGGGCTGCGCCATCAATGCGAGCGTGATGGAGTTCTTGCCATTGCGCCTAAAGCCCGTGCGCGTATCCTTCGGTTCGTAATGGATGTCGGCTACATCCGAAATGCGAATGACCGTACCATCGGCAGCCGTCTTTACTGCAATGTTTTCGAATGATTTCGGGTCCAAAATGCGACCCAGCGTACGGATAGAAAGCGTCGTCTCGCTCCCTTCGATAGAACCGGAGGGCAGTTCCAGGTTGCCCTTCTTAAGGGCAGCCGACATCTCGGCACCAGAAACACCCAACGCCTGCAAGCGCACCGGATCAATCCAAAGGCGAACCGTCGGGCGCTTTTCACCCCAAATGGCGACTTCGGACACGCCATTGATTGTCTGCAGGCGTTCCTTCACAAAATTGTTCGCGATTTCCGAAACTTCCATCGGGTCGAGCTTGTCGCTCACGAGACTCACCATCAAAATCGGGTCGTTGTCGCTATCGGACTTGTAAACCGTCGGTTCGTCCACATCGTCAGGGAGCCTACGACGCACACGGCTCACGCGGTCGCGGATTTCGTTCGCGGCCGCTTCCAAATCCATGCCGGTTTCGAATTCAATGTTGATGAAGGAGAAACCATCTCGGCTCGTAGACGTCAGCGCCTTGATACCGGAAGCACTGTTGATGGACGCTTCCAAAATTTCGGTCACTTCGGCTTCCACCACCGCGGCGTTCGCACCGGGGTAAGATGTACGCACCTGGATAAGCGGGTAGTCCACGTTCGGATATTCACGCACGCCCAAGTTGGAAGCGCCAAAAGCACCGAGCAAGATGATGACAAGCGCCATCACCGTCATGAGCACCGGACGACGTACGGATAGGTTCGCTACACTCATCGCTCCCCTACTCCACTTCGTAATCAGTGTTGTGGCGGATTTCGCGGATGCGCACCGAGGTCCCTTCGCGCAAACTGATCAAGCCGGAGGTAATCACGGTATCGCCCTCGTCGAGGCCGGCAGTCACATCGACCGCAATCGGAGTGCGGAGACCCGTTTCGACATGCTTGATTTTCGCCTTGCCGCCAGTCGCCACGAACACGTAAGCGCCATCTTTATCCAGCGTAAAAGCTTCTGCCGGAATCGGGATGCTCTTGGCCATTCCCGACTGCATCGACACATTCACTTTTGCATAGGAGCCCGCCAAAAGTTCGCCATTCACATTGTCGACTTCCACCATCACCCGGCGGGTACGGCTGCTTTCGGAAAGCGAAGCCTCGAGCGCCTTCACCACGCCCGACTTGGAAATATTGCGTTCTTCGTCCTTGACATCAACAGCATCGCCCACATTGAGGCTAGACGCATAACGCTGCGGGAGAGCAAACTTGGCCTTGAGATATTCCACATCGCTGAGGGTAGCAATCGACGTTCCCGTCGTGAGCCAAGCCCCTACCGACACGTTCACGAACCCGAGCCTGCCCGCAAACGGAGCTCGGACTTCGGTCTTTGCAATTTGCGCCTTGATGAGTTCCACAGATGCTTCGGCCGACTTGAGCGAGGCTTCGGCATTTTCCATGTCCGCCTTGGTGGCTCCGTCTTTTTCGAAAAGCGTCTTTACGCGGTCGAACTTCTGCTGTGCGAGTTGCTGGTTCGATTCGGCCTGCTTGAGTTGCGCCTTGAGTTCGGAATCGTCAATCTTTGCAAGGAGAGCGCCCTTCTGTACCTGGGCCCCGTCTTTCGCATAAAGGTTCATGAGCCTGCCGGACGTTGCCGCCGTGAGTTCCACGCTGTTCATGGGTTCAAGCGTCGCCATTGCAGAGAACGTCTTGTTTGCCGAATGAGCCTCGGCAATGTAGCCTTCGACCGCAATTTCGCGGGCCGGCCTGCCGCCAGGGCCGCCCTTTCCGCCGGGAGCGCCCGCTCCGGGGCCACCTTTACCACCTGGCGCAGAACCAGATTCACCGCCACAGGCAGCAAGGAAAAAAGACACAAAAATGGGGATAAAAATCGATTTCACGCCCATTAGATGCATGTCGGGCTTGTTTGGTTGCATCAAAACCTCACATTCGGCAACTTTTTAGGCCTTAAATTTAGAAAAAAACTTTCTCTCTATTCCCATCCAAATTCCGAGCGTATCCACGCACTCAGTTTTTTAGCATCTTCGGCGGCCTGCTCCTTATTCGGATGGGCAACTAAGCCTTCCGGGGAATCCCCTCTCGGTTCAAGAGAAAAGCGGTACAAATTCTTTTCGCCTTGATTTTTGAGAACTTTTTTTACGGCATCCAGATAACGCCGGCATTTGACCTTGTTTTTCCCTGTCAGCATCGGGCCGTCCAACAGCACAATTTTCGCCTTCGGATGGTAAGACCGGATATTCCGAATAAAATTAACGGCAGCGTTTACAAAATGGGCCGAATCACTCTGACCACTGGCGATATCGTTCGTGCCCAAGTTTATTACGACTAAATCTGGGTGCCATTTATCGTGGTCCCAAGCAATCGCAGACAAAGACCGCGTCCCCGTCTTGTTATATACAACAGGAAGAAGATCCATTTTCGAACCATCGATGTTCACATAAAAGCCATGCCCGCTACTGCAAATGATATGAGGTTCCGCATTGAGGATTCTTGCAGTCTGCCCTGCATAACCATAAAATGAGCTTTCATAAATAAAGCCATTATCCAAACTCAAGTCAGGAATCAGAACGCCGCTGCCACATGTTATGGAATTCCCGACAAATTCAATCTTCTTTTTTTTCGCCTTGGGCAAAAGATCTTTTTGGGCCTGGCCTAAAACACGCAACCCGTAGAAGTACCAATCCCCAAGATTACTTTCAGTTTTTTTATACAAGGTTACAACATGCGGCCCATAAGACAAGCCGGAAACAACTCGCACCATGGCAGGATCATCACCGGATTGGACGTATTCAATTACAGAAGACGGATCGTCTTCCCCATCAACAAATACATCTAGATAAACGTAAATATCTGTCCAAATTTTTGTTTCCAGCGCAGTCCCTACAAAGCCTATCGTAACAGCAGACGACGACCACGACAGAATCACGAAATCGCCTTTTTCGTAATTCGTTCGCCCTGTAATCTGCAAAAGATCCGAGTCATAAGGAATCCAGGTCCATTCCTGGTTCTGAGCTTCGTCTTTAAAATCTTCCAAACAAACAGAGTTACTACACGAAACCGCGAGCAGAGAACAGAGTAACGCAATAAAGAGGATGGGCTTCATCACGATACCTAGTTATCAATGTTTAGAATTTCACATTCACGCTCAGGCCACTTCCTTCGTCTGAAAACTCAGGCAAGAAGCGAACCCTTTCGGAGAAGGACTTCGAAGATGTCGCACGGTAAACACGCATCACATCCAACACAGAAATCACGCGGTTGAGGACCAGTGCGCCAATGGACGCCTGGAAAACGATACGGGAAACACGGTAATGGCTCAAACGGTCCTTGTATTCTTCCATGTGTTCCGTAGACTCGGGATTGTCACTGGCGCCCCAGTCCCACAGGATACTAGAATCGAACTCGTTGTCAATCTTCTTCCCGGAACGGATCATCGCCTGATTGTAGTCTTCGTCCATGTCTGGCGAGGAATTCTGCCCAGAGACACCACTACGGCTGCGGTAGTCCCCCACCGTGTTGAGGAGCGAGACATCCTTGCTGTTCGTGTTCAGGCCCGCATGCCTCACGGCGTAATCGTGTGCAGACGATATATAGCGGTCTCCGATGACATAGGAACTAATCGCCGTAATCCAAAGGGCGGCGTCTACCCAGACAAAGGGACGAACCATTTTCTGTTCGCCTAGATAAAGTTCACCCATACCCGGGAGAAGTGCCGAGGCTCCTAGTCCGAGGAATAGACTCTTGTCGTGGTTCCGGCTTACGTTTTCATCAACCGAAATCACGATTTGCGAAAAGGAGGCTGTAACAGCGAGCAATACAAGCAGGAAAAAACGCATCAGAATCCCCAGGAAGCGCGGACATCCACGCCAAACCCGTTAAAGAAGGAAAATCCGCTGTCAAAATGCAAGTGGTCGTACCAGGAAACATCTTCCTCATACAACGCCTTGTTGTGCGAGTAAGCAGTAATGGCAGCATCCACAGCAGAAACCAGATGGTTGAGAATCAAGCCACCGATAAACCACGCTTGCATGTCGGCCAAATCGTTGGCCTCACTGCGCATAGACCTGTACTTGTTTCGATTGCTCGATTCGCCAAGCGAAATCACACTTGAATTCGGGTCCCCGAGATCCATTTCACGGGCGAGGGCGACGCTATCCACGTCATCCCAACCCAACACGTATGTCGCTCCACCAATCATCTGGTAAATCTCGGCAGATTCATAGAAGTCATGTTCACGCTTGCTTTCCTTTCCGAGAGACTCCGGATTGTTCCCGAAATGTTTCTTGTGGGGTGTTTCATCGGAATACGGAAGTTGGCGACCTGTATAGCACTCTCGATTACTTGCATTGCCATACAAAGCCTCGCAGAACGATTGACGGCTGCTCATGTAGCGTTCAACGAACCTATTCTTTTCTGTTTCGTCGTTCAAGGAGTGGAACAAATCATACATGGCATTTTCGTAACGGCCTATAGAATAATGTTCGTTTGCAAACTTCTTGTACTTGTCCACCTGCTTGTCGTACTTGTACACCGAATTATAATACCAACCGGCCCACAGGCCTGCTTCGAGAGCCAGGTAAACCACACCACGGGCATAAGTGAACTTGCCCCCACCCACATAGAGTTGGCCGCTACCCGGAATGACGAGCGAGAGGAACAAAGCCTTGCGCGGGCTCTTGTACTGGCCCTTCATCTCGTCGATACCATGCACCTTGGATACCTTGACCGGGCCAAGGAGGTCACGACGGCTCATGCTGGAAGAAGAAAGAGACGGAGCCTGCTCGGAACTGCTGGAACTGAGCGCAGCAAGGGAATCCTGCTTTCTGGATTTTTCCATAGCGGCGTTTACCGCATCAACATATTCCTTTATTTTTGCAGAATCCACCTTGGCAGAATCCACCTTGGCAGAATCCGCGACCGCAGAATCGGCGACAACAGGAACAGACGAAGACGAAACTGCCGACGTATCGGCCGCCGGAGCGACAGCCGGGGCTACGCTACTGGAAGAAACGGCAACGGAACTCGACAGCGCCACAGAACTTGACGACAGGACCGGAGCCGAACTGGAAAGATTTGCAGAAGAAACAGGCGCGGGAGCGACACTGCTCGAACTGGGAACAGTCTTTACGGAATCAGCGGACTGCTGAGTGGCCTCCGCCTCAAATTCCGCAAACAGGTCACGGGTCTGGGCGAAGGACTGAGCCACAAAAACACTAGCCACACAGGCAACAAGAGAAAAGGCAAAATTGCGCATACACCGCTAAAATAGCAAATGTATGCGCAATCTAACCAATACAAACGTTCAAATTAGGCCGGAAAGGCTCAACTAACCGGGGAATCGACGGTTCACGTGCGCTTCGACGACGTTCACCACGTAGTCGCCCAGCTTTTCGCAGTCGTTCACCACGTCCATGTAGTGGACGCCCATCTGGTAGCTGTATTCCTGGTTCTCGATATCGGTGACGTTCTTCTCCTTGAGGAGTTTGCGGTAGTCGTTGATTTCGTTTTCCAGGTTCAGCGTGCGGTTCGCATCGGCGGACGCATGGTCGCTAATGACATCGACCATGTTGGTGAGCGCATTGTCGCAAAGCTGCATAATGTGCTTGATATGGCCGTACTGGTTTTCCGTAAAGTCATCCTTACTGCGGAACTTGCGGTTGATGGCGCGGGCCATGTTGTAGCAGGCATCGCCGATACTCTCGATTTCAGAAATCTCCCTAAGCATCGCCTGGATGATCGTCTTACTTTCAGGACTCAGGCGGCCTTCCGAAACCTTGTTCAGGTAGTTCGCAATCTCGATTTCCATATTGTCGCTGATTCCCTCGTATTTTTCGATACGGGCGAACAGTTTCACGAAATCGTTTTCATCCTTCATCTCGAGCAGTTCGGGCACCATGCGGAACATCTTCTGCGTGCGTGCCGCGAACAAGTTTATTTCCTTGCGGGCTTCAAAGAGCGAGAGTTCCGCAGTACTCATGAGGCCCGCGCTGATAAACTTGACCTTGAAATCCTCGCCGTCTTCCTTCTCGCGGATAATCCTGCAAATGATTTTTTCCATCGGCTTGATGAACCAGATAAGGATAAGCACGTTGCAGAGGTTGAATGCCGTGTGGAAAGCAGAAAGTGCGTAAGTCACGCGTACGCCCGCCTGGGCAATTTCTTCTTCGGTATGCGGCACGAAATTCGGGTCGAACCCCACGATGCTGCACACTATGTTCACGAACGGGCGGAACACAATCAGAATCCACACCACGCCGAACACGTTGAAGAGCATGTGGGCCAAAGCCGCGCGCCTTGCCTGCGTACTTGCCGAAAGGGCCGCGAGGTTCGATGTCACCGTGGTACCGATGTTTTCGCCCATCACGAGCGCAATGCCCTGGTAAATCGGGAGCACGCCGCTACTGCAGAGCAAGAGCGTAATCGCCATGATGGCCGCAGACGACTGCACGCACATAGTAAGGATGCTGCCCAGCAACAGGAAGAGGAGCGTGCTGAAGATCCCCCAGCCGCCGGTCGTCGAAAAGAAGTTGATGACGGCCTGGTTGTGAGCCAGGTCCATCGCCACGGCATTCTCGCGCAGCGTGGTAAGGCCCAGGAACATGAACGCGAAACCGAACACGAATTCGCCGATACTCTTGGTCGAGTTCTTCTTGGTGTAAGAAAGGATGATGCCGAGGGCGAAGAAGGGCCACACCACCGAGCTCATGTTGAACTGGAACCCGAATATCGACATGATCCACGCCGTGGCTGTGGTACCGATGTTCGCGCCCATAATAACAGGAATGGCCTGACTCAACGTGAGCAGGCCAGCATTAACGAAACTTACGGTGAGGACGGTCGTAGCGGTAGAAGACTGCACCGAGGCCGTGACGAACGTGCCTGTGAGGAGGCCTCCGATACGGTGCTTGGTCATGGTGCCAAGGACTGCGCGGAGGTGCCCGCCGGTGAGTTTCTGCAAGCCTTCGCTCATCGTCTTCATGCCGAACATGAGGAGCGCAAGGCAACCAATCATTTTAAGAATTGCAAGAATCATACTTTAAATCCAATCCTAATTTCAGTACCGAATCCGACAGCCGAATTCAGTTGTATTGTTGCGTGGAGAACTTCCGCTATGTGCTTTACGATAGCAAGCCCGAGCCCCGTTCCACCTGTTGCCTTGGAACGGCTCTTGTCTACGCGGTAAAAGCGCTCAAAGACACGCGATTGGCATTCTTCCGGAATGCCGATGCCGGTATCCTTCACCACGATAGCGCCCGGTTCAACAACAACGGCAACCTTGCCGCCTTGCTCCGTATAGCGAATGGAGTTATCCACTAGGTTAAAGACCATCTCGTAAAGCAGTTTCGAGTTTCCCTGGATTTCCGCAGCCTTATCGCCATCCAGCGAGACTGATACGGATTTTTTGCTTGCCTTCAGGCTAAGGTCCTCGACGCAGCCGTGCGCCACGTTCCAGAGGTTGACCTTTTCGTTCAGGTCAAATAGTTCGCCTTGTTGCCCATCCAGTTTCGAGAGCGTGATGATGTCGTTCGCGATGGACTGCAGGCGGAGCGCTTCCTTGTGGATTTTGCCCGCAAACATCTTGACATCTTCAGGTTTTGCCATGTCGTTCTCGATAAGTTCCGCATAGCCCGAAATAGAGGTCAACGGCGTCTTCAGCTCGTGAGAAGCATTCGCCGTAAACTCGTCCTTCAGGTGCGTTATCTTCTGCTTTTCGTTCGAGAGCTGCTCGATGGTCAACTGCAGCTCAAGATCCTGCTTGCGTATGGTATTGACAAGCGGTGCGATTTCCTTGTAGACGTTCTCGATTTTCATCCACTCGGGAGTTCCCAACTGGTCCACTAGCTTTTGTAGCGGACTAATGAAGGCTCGGCTAAGCCCGATTGCAATGAGAATTGCCGCAGCGACAATGGCCGCCAACAAAACAATAAGGTACGGAATCGTCTTGGAAAATACCTGCTGCAAGTTCGCCTGGCGCATTCCGAGGCGCAGCACCTTGCCATCATTCAGGCGCTTGGCAAAGTAGAACACCTTTGCCTGCAAGGTAGAGGAATAGCGGAGATCTTCGCCAGCCCCTTTCGCAAAGGCATCTATGACCTCTTCGCGGTCATTGTGATTTTCCATCTTGACCGTTTCGGCATCGCTATCGTAAAGGATTCCTCCCTTCGAATCGATGAGCGTTATGCGAAGGTCCTTGCTTGCAAACTTTGAAAGCTTTTGAGGCTCGTCGCCAAGGGCTTCCCCGACATACGCTGTCTCTATCAGGCGCAGGTTCTCGCGAAGTTGGCTCTTGAGCTGGCCCGCCATTTCCCCTTCAAAAACCTGCATTGTAAAGTAAACCGCACACAGGGCTGCAATCACCCCCATATAGATCAAGCTATATCTTATGCGGTCCTTCATTGCGCCTTGTAACCTACATTGCGGACGGTTTGAATGATGGACCCTTGCTCACCCAATTTTTGTCGGAGGGTCTTGATGTGCATATCCACCGTTCGAGTGTCCATCTTGAAATCGATGCCCCAAATCTTTTCTAGAATCTGCTGCCTGGAATAGACGAGCCCCGGTTGAGACATGAGAAGTTTCAGGAGCTCGTATTCCTTATAGGTGAGTTCCACGTTCCCGCCATCGGCGGTAACGATGCGCTTACCCATATCGATGCAAACACCCCCGAGCGATAGCGAAGTCTGTTCCTCGGAATCGGCTTTCAGCGTGCCCGCACGGCGGAGCAGCGCCTTGACGCGCGAAATGAATTCCAGAATACCGAAAGGCTTTGCAATGTAATCGTCCGCACCCGCGTCGAGACCCTTGACCTTTTCGATTTCAGAGCCCTTGGCAGTAATCATGATGACAGGGACACTCTTAGTAGCGTCCTGTGCGCGGAGGCGCCTCAGAATACTTAGGCCATCTTCTCCCGGCAACATGATATCGAGAATAATCAGGTCGGGCACGCATGTCTTGACAGCCTCGTCTAAGCCCTTCCCGCAGTCGAAAGCGTTCACATCAAAACCGCTACTTTTAAGCGCGTAGGCTTCCATCTCGCGGATTTCGGAATCGTCTTCAACAATGTAGATTGTATTCATAGTTTGCGGATTTTCCAATCACCAAGATAAAAACACAATACAATCAATGCAATGTCTAAAACAAAAGCTTCGCAAAGGTTTTATTTATACTTTACATGGATTTTACAAATCAGAATTTGACTAGAAAAGCCTATCTTCAAAATTCACCTAGAAACGAGCAAGGTCCTAATCTATATCTTGAAACGGAAACAAGTTTCCGACAAGATATGATTACGACATCCTTCGACGAACAATGGGCAAAGCCCATTTCCCGCGCTAAAGCGCGGAGTCTCAGTAGCAAAGAGCGCGAACCGAAGCTGTATAAAAATACAGCGAGTGCGAGCGCGATGCCGTATGGCGACGTTTATAGGCAAATTTATGTAGAGAATTTCTTGTTGGCGTGAGCCTCTACCACATTCACCACGTAGTCGCCCAGCTTTTCGCAGTCGTTCACCACGTCCATGTAGTGCACGCCCATCTGGTAGCTGTACTTCTGGTTTTCAATATCGTCGACATTCTTCTCCTTGAGGAGCTTGCGGTAGTCGTTAATCTCGTTTTCCAGGTTCAGCGTACGGTTCGCATCCACCTGCTGGCTATCGTCGAGAACAGCTATCATATGCTCGAGCGCCTTGTCGCACAGGCCCATGATATGCTTGATATGCCCGTACTGCTCCGCGGTAAAATCTTCCTTGCTGCGGAACTTGCGGTTGATGGCGCGCGCCATGTTGTAGCAGGAATCGCCAATGCTTTCGATTTCGGAAATTTCCCTGAGCATTGCCTGAATGGTCGTCTTGCTCTCCGGGCTCAGGCGGCCTTCGCTCACCTGGTTCAGGTACTTCGCAATCTCTATTTCCATGTTGTCGCTGATGCCTTCGTACTTCTCAATGCGGGCGAACAACTTCACGAAGTCGTTCTCTTCCTTCATTTCGAGCAGGTTCGGTACGAAGTTGAACATCTTGCGAGTGCGGGTCGCAAACAGGCTGATTTCCTTGCGGGCCTCAAGGAGCGAGAGTTCCGGAGTGCCCATCAGGCCAGAGCTAATGAAGTGCAGGCGGGAATCTTCCTCTTCATCGGATTTCTTGGGCTTAATGACCCTGCAAACAAATTTTTCGATGTACTTGATGAACCAAATCTGGATGAATGTGTTCGAGACGTTGAACGCCGAGTGGAACGTGGCGAGCACCACGGAAATCTTCGCAAGGTTCTTTTCGTAACCCGGTTCGCCCATGTGGATGGAGAGGTCGAAGCCAACCACGTTACAGACGGCAGCGAGGAACCACTTGAGCACGATGATTACCCAGATAACGCCTATCACGTTAATCGTAAAGTGAGCAAGGGCCGCGCGGCGAGCCTGCGTATTGGCGGAAAGCGCCACGATGTTCGCGGTAATCGTCGTACCGATGTTTTCGCCAAGCACGAGCATGATGCCCTGGTCAATATGGAGCACGCCGGTGGAGCAGAGGATCATCGTGATGGCCATGATGGCGGCAGAAGACTGCACGCACAGGGTAAGCACCGTACCCATCACGAGGAAGAACAGCGAGTTGAAGAAGTTCGGGTCGCTGAAGCGGGCAAAGAACGAACTGATGGAAGCGCTCGCACCCGGATCCTGTACTACCGCGAAACCAGTTTCCTTGAGGGTCGTAAGACCGAGGAAGAGAAAACCGACACCGAACAGGAACTCGCCCAGCACGCGCTTCTTGTTCAGGTACACGAGAATGATACCGATGAAGAACGCCGGGTAGACGAAGTTCGCGATGTTGAACGAGAACCCGAGGCTCATGATCCATGCCGTTACCGTCGTACCGATGTGGGCGCCGAGGATAATCGAGATGGCCTGCATGAGCGTAAGGAGCCCCGCATTAACAAAAGAGACCGTCATCAACGTGGTGGCGGTCGAACTTTGTACCGAGGCTGTAACGAACATACCGGTGAGCATACCCGTGAAACGGTTTGTGGTCATGGTTCCGAGCACGTGTCTGAGCTGCGGACCGGCCATTTTTTGAAGAGCTTCGCTCATGGACTTCATACCGAACATGAGCAGGGCCAAGCACCCTAACATTTTGAGAGCCATCCAAGTCATAGAATAGGACCTTCCTATAAGGAGCGCCACTACCGGATCATCGTCGCTGCCTTTCAGCTAGTTCGGGCTCATGGCGGTGAATTGTTGTTTGTAAAGCTGGCGTAAAATATAGAAAAAAAATTGGTAAAATTTAACCACTAAAAAAAATGGTAAACCAAACACGTTGAATCAGGGACAACGAGGGATGAGGTGTGAGGTCGGGGCTAAAGCCCCTTTGAGGTCGCTTCTACTCATAGAGCATAACTCAACTAAAGAACTAAAGTTCTTAGTTTCGTATAGCTTTGAGCAATGAGGTCGCGACCTTCGGTCGCTTTGAGGCATGAGGTCGGCACTTCGTGCCTTTGAGGTATGAGGCATCTTGCCTCACTGTTCATCGCTCACTGCTCGAGCCTCGGGCCCCGCGCCTCGTACCTCATTAGTTTTTCACGCAGCGAAGCGAGAATCCACGGTCTTTCTGGTTGTAGCTGGACAGATAATAATCGAGATAATTATAACGATAATCAAGATACCAGTAAGCGGCTCGGATTTTACCCGTTTCTGTAGAACTCCAGAAATTCGCAAAGTAACCTGCATCGTCATAGATGAGGCGGCTATAATCAGCACTTGGATCGGCATAAGAGCCATAATAAGCTCCCGTTGGAATCGCAGAGAATCCATAAGCATCCGAAGACCTGGTTGCCGTAGAGTACGAAGTCCACCCTTTCTGAGATTTTAACTGCCCCGAATGGTCGTTCGTATACCCGTCGTAGCCCTCCATCTTGGCAACATACCTCTTGAGTTGGAACCACTCGGAAGTATCTGGAACATGCCATCCCTCAGGACAAATACCCCGGTGCGGAGTTTCAATCAACGCTTCCGCAAGTAAAGACTGATACGAGCTAGGTATATCCATAGCGGCAGTCCAAGAATAGAGTCGACCACCGACTTCGCAGTTTTCTTTCTTGTTCTTGTAACACCAGCTGTTATCAACTAGGTTCACATTTTTTTCATCGTAAAAATTCAGATTTTCCGCCATCCAGGTTTGCAAACCGATTTCAACAGTCTTGTATGTTTTCCCGTCACGACCGTCCTTCAACGTTCCATAATGTGCATCCTGGCTCAGGTAATCCCCTTTTTTATGGTCGTAAACGGCCATCTGGCGCCAATTGCCCGCGCCCCCATCACATATGTAATCAACCGAAGTTCCCGAGACTTTCGATCCATTCTTATTACTCGTACAAGCGGCACCTAGGGAGGTTTCTATAGACGTCGGCAAACGCCATCTTTCATCATCGCAAACGTATGTCTTGCCTAAGTTATCACTATAAGCGTTGGTCATCTTTATCATGGAAGCATCGGAACCTGAATTGCACACGCCAAGTCCATAAATAGTTCCAACAAATATATGGATGTATTTTTCAAAATTCGGAACGGCTTTGTTCATGGCGGTCAGTTTCGAGCGCGTCGTAGCATAATTACGCGTCGTCTGCATCGCCCAGTCAGCTATGTTGACTTTCGCAGCAGAGTCATTCCAGAGGCCGTCAGCCTCGAAATCCGCAGTCATGGAGGTCAATCGGCTGGAAAGATCCGCATCGTCTAGAGAGCCCTGCAAGAGAATCGATGCCGCAAGAAGTTTCGCGTCATCTTCGTAGCTACCGTAAATACTCAAATCTTCGAACGCATGGTTGTTGACTCCCCAACCGAATGCGGCGAGCACTTCCTTTTCGGCAGCCGATTTTGCCGCCGGGAAATTGCTATACGAACCGCTTTGCGTGAACAAATAAATGGCACGCTTGTGCGCCAAGTGGCCCAAGACATTAATGTTCGCCGAAGACCTCCCGCTCAAGTCGGCTAAAGATTTAATCGTAAGCTGCCCTGTAGACCTCTTAGCGGAGTTTTCGTTATAGAAATAACCATTCGCTTGGAACAATGCATATTGATTTACAAGTGACACCTTTGGCGAAGTGTACGCACCCAAGTCACTGGACACTTCCCATTCAAAGGTCGTACCCGTCGGGTCCATGTCTTCGTCGAGTTCAATCAACCTGATTATCGAACCGCTGGTGTACGGTCCCTTTTCGGCGACTCCCGTAAAAGACTTTTTAGAAATGACGACGTTCTTCACCGTATCTTTGGCATCCTTGACACTGGAACTCGATTCGGGAATGCTACTGGAACTTGACTTCTTGGAACTGCTACTGGATTTCGCCTCTGGCTTTGACGAAGAAGACGCTACCTTAGAAGAAGAAGATTTTTCTTCCGAAGCCGAGGAGGTTCCCTTGGAAGAAGACGATTTTTCTTCTGATGCTGAGGAGTTGCCCTTGGAAGAGGAAGATTTTTCCTCTGACGCAGAGGAGTCGCCTTTAGAAGAGGAAGATTTTTCCTCTGATGCAGAGGACTCGCCTTTAGAAGAGGAAGACGACTTTTTCTCCGATGCAGAGGACTTGCCTTTGGAGGAGGAAGATTTTTCCTCTGATGCAGAGGATTTTCCCTTGGAAGACGAAGACTTCTTTGTGACAGCACTTACAAGTTCTTCCCACGTGCCCTTCTTGCACAGATAATCAAGGCTGTCTTCTTCGACAAAAATGACATCACCTTCCCTGTCAGGAATACATTTTCCCAAATCGTAGATGGTTTCTACAGAGGAACCGTTCTCAGGGACGCCGCCCACCGTATCAGAAGCATCCGAAGTAGAATCTTCTCCGCAAGAGATCAAGAGAAATACCGTTGCAGCAGACAGCGTCAGCAAGGAAAATTTGTTCATATACCAGCCTTATGGTTATCTGATTTCACCATCAATCAAATAGCGTTTCTGCTATTGAGAATGCCCCTTAGAAAACCCACAAATGACCGTGGACTCTCCACACCCGACAATCCCGCTTGCAAATATATCTTTTTCTTTCGCCAAGTTCAAGACAAACTTATCTGCAGCAAAAAAACGTACAAAAAAACACAAAAAAAGTCAAAAAGGACCTTTGAGGTCGCTTCTACTCATAGAGCATAACTCAACTAAAGAACTAAAGTTCTTAGTTTCGTATAGCTTTGAGGAATGAGGTCGGCACTTCGTGCCTTTGAGGTGTGAGGTCGCGACCTTCGGTCGCTTTGAGGCGTGAGGGACAAGGAACTCATGGCTCACTGCTCACGGCTCATTGCTCATCGCTGGGGCCTCGTGCCCCGAGCCTTTTCCTTACAGACTTCTTACCATGGCGACGGCCTGGGAGGCGATGCCTTCGCCCCTGCCGGTAAAGCCGAGTTTTTCGGTCGTGGTACCCTTGATGCCGATTTGCTTCACGTCGAGGCCGAGCACACGAGCGATTTTCGCCTTCATTTGTTCCTTGTGCGGGTTCACCTTCGGGCGTTCGCACATCACGATGCTGTCGATGTTCACGATTTCGTAGCCGGCTTTGCGGACTTCTTCGCCCACCTTGCGCAACAGTTCCAGGCTGTCGGCACCCTTGAACGCAGGGTCAGTATCTGGGAAGTACGTGCCAATGTCGCCGAGGCCGGCAGCCCCGAGCAAAGCGTCGCTAATCGCATGCAAAAGCACGTCGGCATCGCTGTGACCGAGCAGGCCCTTCTCGTACGGGATATCTACCCCGCCGATAATGCACTTGCGGCCCTCTACCAACTTGTGAACGTCGAAACCGATTCCAGAACGATAAACCTTGTCCATAAAAAGTCCTTTTCTATACCTTTTAAAAATAAAAAAATAGGGGACTCCGATGGAGTCACCCATTACGCTACATTCGCCTCACTGTTAGTCCTTGAGACAACGAACAGAGAGAGCATTATTCTTGTTACTGTAGCCTCTGGCCCCGGAGCCTGGGAGCACTACGTAGGCTTGGAGGTCATCGTACTCAGTGGCACTCCACATATAGGCATGCACGCCTTTATCGTCAAAGTAACCATTGGGGGCCCTGATACCAGCAGGGAGCACAGAGAAGCCCACGCTGTCCGTACCGGCTTCTTCATATTCCCAACCTGTCTTCGACCTGAGGACACGTCCACACGTTGATATACCGCCCAACTCAGTATACAAAATGCCCCATTCTGAATACGACGGAACGTGCCAACCGTCGGGACAGATTCCCTGCACGCGGCCCGTGTCAAGGTGGCAATCGTAACCATAGCCGCACTCGTCCTCAGACTTGTCCACTACTGCCGCCCAAGTGTACAGGCGTCCGTACATAGCGCAATCGCCTTCCGTAGCTCCGCTGCCACCACCACACCAACTGTTTTCCACTTTGTAGTTCAAGTTCTCCGCCATCCAGGTCTGTGAGCCGATGGTCACTACCCTGTAGAGTTGCTTGTCGCGAGAGTCAATCATCCAGCCGTCCATAAATCCCTTTCCGTCGGAACCATCCTTGCCGTTTGAAATCGTCCCAACGACATTGCCGCCGCAGGTAAGTTCAAAGCCGGAACTGTCGCTCAAAGCGGTCGCCGTGCAAGATGTTCCCGGATTCCCCTTCAGCGATTCAAGCCACGAAGCGACATCCGTAATGGTTGGATCTTCTTCCTTGGCAATTTCGTAGGCCGATTTGCCCTCTTTACCATCAGTTCCATTGTGAAGCACACCCGTAAAATCCTTGCCACAAGAAATCTGGATATCGCCATTTTCAAGAGTCTTGCCCGTGCAACTTTCCCCCTGCGAGTCAGTGACGCTTTCACCGTCGGAACCATTCGTTACCGTAACGACTTTACCATCACAGGTTAAATCATACCCGTTCTTTTCTTCATTTGCTTTCACCGTGCAATTTTCGCCCGATTTTCCTTGAACGCCCTGCGCTCCAGAATCGCCCTTGGCTCCATTCAATAGCACTCCGACCGAATCACCACCGCACAGCACTTTGTAACCATTCTCAATAGGCGTTACTGTACATGACGCTCCATCCTTACCATCTTTTCCATTCTTACCATCGGTACCGTTTTTTCCATCCTTGCCGTCCAAGCCATTCTTCCCATCGGAGTTGTTCGCACTCAAATTAGTCCATTCACTAGCGCCACACAGATACGCCTTTGCGGAATCCTTCACATACACAAGTTCGCCTTCGTTTTCGGCGGTGCATTCGGCCAAGTTTTTGAACTTGTCGACAGAAGTCAGGCCCGTGGTTTCGGTAATGTTAGTCGTTTCATCGCCGCAAGCGCTAAGGAATGCGGCTGCTGTCAAAGCAAGAACCGACGACCATAATAATTTATTCATAATATGCCCCTTATTGATTTGTTCCCTTTATTCAGGGATTTTCTCTTCCAAATATAATTACATTGTGTAAAGATTTTCTCTCAATGTTGTACAAATTCATACATTCAGCCATCGCCTCTTTTTTGTTTTTGGAGAAAGGTTGAGTCATAAAGCCAAGCATTTTCTATTCCGTTCCCTTTTTTGCTCAAGCGAAATATTATCTTTTTCGAAAAAAAGGATTTGATATGAAAAACTTTAGCGACAGCATCAAGTACGTCGGCGTAGACGACAGCGACTTGGACATTTTCGAAGGGCAGTACGACCTCCCGAACGGGGTGACCTACAATTCCTACGTCATCATGGACGAGAAGGTCGCGGTGCTCGACACCGTGGATTCCCGCAAAGTGGACGACTGGATGGAAAACCTCAAGAAGCAGCTCGACGGCAAGGCGCCCGACTACCTGGTAGTCCACCACATCGAGCCCGACCATGCCGGCGGCATCCTGGCCTTCGTGAAGGCCTACCCCGATGCGACCATCGTCTCGTCGGCCAAGGCGTTCGCGATGCTCCCGCAATTCGCGCCGCTACCGCAAGCGCAAAAGACGCTTACCGTCAAGGAAGGCGACACGCTCGCACTCGGCAAGCACACGCTCCAGTTCATCGGTGCGCCGATGGTGCATTGGCCCGAAGTCCTGTTCAGCTACGAGCAGTCCGAAAAGGTGCTGTTCTCCGCCGATGCGTTCGGCAAGTTCGGCGTGTACGATGCCGACCCGGACGACTGGGCTTGCGAAGCCCGCCGATACTACTTCAATATCGTGGGCAAGTACGGCAACCAGGTGCAGGCTGTGCTCAAGAAGGCCGCCGCGCTCGACATCAAGACGATTTGCCCGCTGCACGGTCCGGTACTCGCCGAAAATCTCGGCTACTATATCGACAAGTACAACACCTGGAGCAGCTACACTCCCGAAGACAAGGGTGTGCTTATCGCGTTTGGCACCATGCACGGGAACACGGCCAAGGCTGCCGAAGTCCTGAAGCAAAAGCTGACCGCCGCCGGAGTGGAAAAGGTCGTCGTTTCCGACCTCGTCCGCGACGACATGGCCGAAGTCATCGAAGACGCCTTCCGCTACGACCGCATGGTCATCATGGCCCCGACATACGACGCCGGGCTTTTCCCCGCGATGGAAGATTTCCTCAACCACCTCAAGGCAAAGAACTACTGCAACCGCAAAGTGGGCATTGTTGAAAACGGCACGTGGGCACCCATGGCCGCAAAGAAGATGGCCGAAATCGCGTCGGCGTTCAAGAACGTGACGCTCACGGAAACTGTCGTAACAATCAAATCCGCGCTGAACGCGGATTCCGAAGCGGCTCTCGACAAGCTCGTCGCCGAACTGGCCTAAAAATTTCTAATCGCCATTAACAAAAAATCCTCCGCCATCGCGGAGGATTTTTTCAGTCAATGTTTACGGCTTACGCAATCAAAGCCAAGTTCGGGAAGATCCCGATGACAATCAAGGCAATCGCGGCGACCGTCACGCCAAAGCGGAGCAAGTAGGCGAACGGAGTGGAACCGCAGCAGCTCTTCTTGCATTCGCACTTGTTCTTGATCGGCATAAAGAGCACGAACGCGACACGCAGGTAGTACACCGCAGCCACGAGGGACAGGCCAAAGCCCGCAATGGCGAGCCAGCCGAGTCCACCGGAGAAGGCTTCGGTGAACAGCGAGAACTTGGCCAAGAAACCGGCAACCGGCGGGAGGCCGGCAAGGCTTGCAAGGCAGACCGTCACACCGAGAGCGACATACGGACGCTTGCGTCCACTACCCTGGAGGTCTTCCAGATTCTCGTTACGGTCTTCGCGACCGGCCAAGTAGGCAATACCCGTCAGCGCACCGGCACTGGCCACGGCGTAAGTGATAAGGAAATAGAACATGGCGCCCATCTGCACCGTGCCATCCTTGGCGTAGTTCGGGAGCAAAAGGCCAATGACGATGAAGCCTGCGTTCATCACAGCGGAGAACGCGAGGATACGGCGAATAGACTTTTGGGCAAGGCCGCTAAAGGCGCCGATAATCATGGAAAGCAGCGCAACGATGACCACCATGTAGAACAGTCCCTTGGACTGGCTTGCAATGGTGACCGGCTCGGCGAGGTTCCAGGCCGGAGCAGTTGCGGCGTTCGTAACGAGAATACCCAGCCATACAGAAGCGAGAGCGGCAAGAGCGCCCACCTTCACGACAGCGGCCATGAAACCGGTCACGGCAACGGAAGCACCCGTATAAACATCGGCGACCCAGAAGTGTACCGGAGCGGCGCCCGCCTTGAACAGGAGGCCAATCACGGTCAAGAGCACGCCGATACCATAAAGCGCTTCACGGCCATCGAGGCAAGAGGCAAAGAAATGCGTCGTGCCGGTAGCGCCGTAAACCAGAGCCACACCGTAGAGGAATATGGCGCTGAAGATGGAGCCCGAGACGAAGTATTTGAACACGCCTTCGTTCGCATTCACGTCTTTGCGGCGGATACCGACCAGGGCGTAAATCGGGAAGCTCGCGAGTTCCATGCCGATAAACAGCGCAAGGAAATCAATCGCCTGCGTCATGAGGCATGCACCGCACGTTGCAAGCATCAGCAAAGCGTAGGCCTCGCCACCCTTGTACTTCTCGTGGCCAAGCGTCCACTGGAGGCCGGCAATCCCGAGGAAGGCGCAGAACATGACCGATGCGCCGAGAACCTTACGGACAGGGTCCATGGCGTACAAGTTGAACATCACGTCTGTCGTGCAAAGGTAGTAGGCGGCCATGCCGGCGATGACGAACAGCGACGCCACCCAGGGGAGAATCTTGTGCTTGTTCTCGTCCTTGATGAACGGTTCCGCGGCAAGCGAAACAAGGGCGCCAACGGCGACAATGACAATCGGCAATAAATTGATGTAATTACTCATTTTCTGTAGCCTCCGCGTTTGTCTGTGCGGCTTCGCCATTTTGAGCGGCATCGGCAGCAATCATCTGCCGGATCAGTGCCGCGCGCTCGGACTCGTCAAAGCCCGCCTCGGCGAGCGTGGAGTCCAGCTGTGCAATTTCTTTTTCCGTCATCGGGTGGTGTTCCTCGGCGGACTCGCTGACTTCGGAGTTTTGCCCGGAGAGAGAATCAGAAGCAGGGGCCGCCTGTTCCGCTTCGCCTTCCTGGCCCGAGAGCTTACTCATCTCCTCGATGGCATCCTCGTCAAAGAGGTGCAGGGAGTTGGTGATGAAAGCCGGATGGAAACCGAACGTGAGGAGCAAGGCAACCATGATGCCGAAGGTAGAACCTTCCAAAGCCGTCATGCGTTTGCCCTCGGTATATTCGCGGGCAGGCTTGCCGAAGATGACCTTCTGGACAAAGCGGAGCATGTAGGCGGCAGAGAGAATCAGGCAGAACCCAGCCACGACGGCAGGGAGCGGGCCCATATCCCAAATGGCGAGAAGCACCGTGAATTCACCGACAAAGCCCGCCGTACCGGGAACGGCAAGAGCCATCACCGCGGCAAAACCGAACAAGGTGCTGAACACCGGATTCTTGCCGGCGAGACCACCCATGAGCGTAATGTCGCGCGTGCCAGTCACGCGTTCAGCGACACCGGCGAGGTAGAAGAGCACACCGGCCGAAATACCGTGAGCGACCAAAAGGACGAGCACCGCCGGCAACATCGCCTCGGAAAGGCTGAACACGCCAGCGACTGCAAGGCCAAGGTGACCCATGGAGCTGTAAGCCAAAAGCTTCTTGGCATCCGTGGCACGCAGGGCGAGCAGCGCGCCGTACACAGCCGTCGCAAGCCCGAGCCACAGCATCACGTTCACAACCGTCATGGAGAGCGGGAAAATCGGGAGAATCCAGGCGATAAAGCCGAACACGCCAGCCTTACTCATCGCACCTGTCAAAATGGCAGAAAGCGGAGCCGGAGCCTCGGCGTAGGTAATGGCCTGCCAGCCGTGGAACGGGAAAATCGGAGTCTTCACGAGGAAGGCGAGCAAGAAGCTCAGCAAGATGACAAACTGCGTCTCGGCAGGCAAACTCTGCAACGCGATAGCGAACGAGAGAAGCAGCGAGTTATCGGCAACCGTGAGCAGGTACCACAAGGAGACCATCATCGGAGCCGAACCCACGAGCGTATAAATCGCGAACGTCATCGCCGCCTTCTTACGCTCCTTTCCACCGTAGCCCGCAATCATCACGGCAGCCGGGATGACCATGGCCTCGAAGAAGAAGAAGAACAATACGGCGTCGGCGGAGAGGAACGTGCCGTTCATGGCGCCCATCAGCGAGAAGATGCCGATGGCGAAATTACGGTAGTTCTTTTCGAAGGTGTTCCGTGCGGTAATCAAGGCAACAAGCGAGAGACCGCAAGAAAGGAACACCATCCAAGCGCCAAGACCATGGCTGTACAAGTAGTAATAGACCGGACCCTTGCAGCCGGGGATGCGGAACCATTCCATGGGTTCGGTCGCCTGGTTGCCACCAGCCACCAGCGCGATGGACATGGCGAAGAAGGCAACACCGAAAAGGAAGGCCAAACGGGAAGACGACTTGGGGTCTTCCTTGGAAGTCGCAACCATCAGGATAGCGGCGACAAACGGGGCCAAGACGAGGAGATGTAACAACATTAGATCGAACCTCCAGTCAAAAGGACAACAGCCACAAGGATGGCGACACCCGCCACGCTAAGAGCAAGCTGGAGTCGGACCTTGCGGACCTGGAAAGCGGCAGCACCATCGCCCAGAATCTCGGCGAGAGCACCCACCATCCACTGAGCAGCCTGCAAGATCTTTTCGACAACCACGTCGGCAATCCAAGCAAGCACGGCAACCGGGATGATGCCGCAGAACTTGTGAATCGTGTCAAAGAAGAACGTCCAGTCGGCCTTGAAGCCTTCGGGAGCGGAACTGCCCTTGGCCTCCGGAACGCGAGACGAACCGTAGACCTTGAGAGCGATGAACATACCAAGCAAGGCAGCCAAAGTACCAAGGCCCGCGAAGATAATCGGGTTCACATGTGCATGAGCGACACCCGACTGAGCAGCACTGAGTACCGGAGCGAGGGAATCCTTGAACATCGTGATTCCGAGAGAATCGGCCCAGAAGTAACCGGCAAAGATTGCGCCAATCGAGAGCACGACCATCGGGATGAGCATGGATGCCGGAGCTTCGTGGATGTGTTCCTCGCTTTCCTTGCTGCCACGGTAGCTACCGAAGAAGGTCAGGATGATGAGGCGGCTCATGTAGACAGCCGTGATGACAGCAGTCAAGAGACCGATACCGTAGAAGACAGGGCCCAGCGAACCGCTCGTATAGAGGCGTTCCAGAATCAGGTCCTTGGACCAGAAACCGGCAAAGCCCGGGAAACCGATAATGGCGAAGAATGCGAAAATCATGACGCATGCCGTCACCGGAGTTTTCCGGAGGAGGCCACCCATCTTGCGCATGTCCTGTTCGCCGGCGAGAGCGTGAATCACGGCACCGGCACCGAGGAAGAGCGCCGCCTTGAAGAAGGCGTGGGTAAACACGTGGAAGATAGAAGCGTCAAAGGCGCAAACACCCGCAGCCATGAACATGTAGCCCAGCTGGGAAATTGTCGAGTAGGCAAGCACCTTCTTGATGTCGTTCTGGAAGAGCCCAGCCACGGCAGCCCAGAAGGCCGTCGCAAGGCCGATCAGCGTGATGATGAGCAGCACGACCGGCAAGAGCGAGAAGAGGTTGCCCATACGAGCGAGCAGGTACACACCAGAAGTCACCATGGTCGCGGCATGGATGAGGGCAGACACAGGGGTCGGACCCGCCATGGCGTCGGGGAGCCAGGTGAGGAGCGGAATCTGAGCAGACTTACCAGTGCAACCGATAAAGAACAGGAGCCCGGCCAGCGAAAGCAGCGGGAGCACGATTTCGACATGGCCACCGGCAATGAGCATCTGGATAAAGGCGCTCAGCGAATCGTAGTTGAGGATTTCGGAGCCGCCCACGGTCACGAGGCAGAGCATACCGAGCAAGAAGCCGATATCGCCCACGCGGTTCACGATGAACGCCTTGTTCGCAGCCTTGCAGTTGGAGAGGTCCTTGTTCCAGAAGCCGATGAGCAGGTAGGAGCAGAGTCCCACGCCTTCCCAGCCGAGGAACGTGAGCAGCAGGCTATCCGAAAGCACGAGCACAATCATGCTGAACAGGAACAGGTTGATGTAGGCGAAGAAGCGGGCGAAGCCGCGGTCGCCGTGCATGTAACCGATGGAGTACAGCGCGATGAGCGAACCGATACCCGTCACGAACAGGAGCATGATGCGGGAAAGCCCGTCGAACAGGAATCCGATATCCACCTTGAACAGCGGGATGTCAATCCAGTTGCAGAGCGTCTGGCGCAATCCCTCGGCAGGCATGCCCCAAGCCAAAAGGACCACGCTTGCAAAAGCCAGCACAGGGAAAATCACGGCGAGGAAGCCGACGATGCCCTCTGCCGGGCCCTTCTTGCTGCCGGAAGAAATCACGGCGATAGCGCCCAGGAGGACAGTCCCGACCAGCGGGAAGAGCGGAATAAGCCAAAGCGGTAAATTCGTCATTGTTTACCCCTTCATGTTGGAATACGTGTCGGCGTCGACGCTTTCACGGTTACGGAAAATGAGGATGACCATAGCAAGACCGACGCAAGCCTCCGCCGCGGCAATCGCGATGGAGAACAGCGGAACAATCTGGCCCGCGATGCTCAAGTCGGCAGGCAGGGTCTTTGCGAACCCGACAAAGCTCAGGTTCACCGCGTTCAGGGCGATTTCGACACCCATCAGCACGAAGAACACGTTACGGCGGGCAATCGCCACAATCAGGCCAATGGAGAAAAGGATCAGTGCAAGGACCTGCACGTAAATAGCTTCCAATGCCATTATTTTTCCTCCTTGTCGTCAGAATCTACAGAACCGAGGCGCTTCTTGGCGAGGAGCACCGCCGCCGCCATCGACGACAGCAAAAGCAAGCCAAGGATCTCGAACAAGATAAAGTAGCCCGGGCCCGTCTGCGCGACATCGAACAGCGTGCGAGACGTGAGAGCCACAGAACCGCGGAGCGTCGTTTCGTCAAACGCCATCGGGGTACGCACGAGAACAAACCCGACGAGGGCCGCAAGCACGATAACGCCCGGAATGACAAACAGGGAAACGCCATCGAACATCGGTGTCTTGGAATCGCGGGCGCCGTTCAGCACCATGATGACAAACGTCAGGAGCATCATGATAGCACCGGCGTAGACCATGACCTGCACCACCCCGATGAAGGGGCTGCCCAGCAGGCCGTAGATGCCAGCGAGCGAGAGCATGGACAGCACGAGCGAAAGTGCGCCGTACAGCGGGTGCCTCGACAGGAGAACGCACAGCGCGCTCCCCACAGCGAGGATTCCCAGAATAATAAAGTATATCAGGGCAAGCATTACTTCACCTCCATTCCCCAGACCTTGCGGGCCTCGGCATTCTTAGTTCCGCCCGGAGCCACTTGGCTCTGTTCGTCTTCGGGATAATCCTTCGGATCCCAGGCGGTAAGGTCTTCCAGGTGGGCCACGAACTCGTCGCGGGTCCTGTGCTCAAAAGAAATCACCTTGGTATCCATGCGGAGCGCATCCACCGGGCAGGCTTCGGCGCAGAGGCCGCAGAACACACAGGTCAAATGGTCAATGTCGAAACGCTTCACCTTCTTTTCGATGCGCGGGTCATCGCTGGCCGTTGCCTCGATAAAGATGCAGTGGGCAGGGCAAGCCGCAGCGCACATACCGCATGCGACACAACGGGGCGTTCCATCCGGACGCAACATCAGGCGGTGCTTGGCACGGTAAGTGTTGCGGACTTCCGGCTGGCCTTCCGGGTAAGAAATCGTCGGCAAGGTCTCGTAACGGAACAGGCCGCGAGCGGCGTGCTTGAGCGTCGTCCAAAGGCCACGAATCGCTTCAAAGACATAAAGACGTTCAACCCAGTTCATGGGTTTCTGTTTAATAACGCGCATTAGTTCCCCCCTACGAGTTTAGCGATGACGGCGGTCACCACGAGGTTGATGAGGGCGATATTCAGGATAATCTTCCAGCCGAGGTGCATCACGTGGTCATAACGGAAGCGCGGCAGAGTCCAGCGGACCCAAATCCACACCCAGCAGAAGAACACGCTCTTTGCAACAAGCACGAGCAAGTGGATGAGGGCGGTACCCACCGCGGTAGCGAAGCTACCCACGGCAAAGCCGTTCACCACGAACTTCGACGGGTCGTAATAGAGCCAGGCACAAACGCCACCGGCAACAAGCACGACGACGGCCAGCCAGGCAACAATCTTGTAAAGGCTGTATTCGCGCAGGATTTCGAAGCGGTTCGTAAGGTTCGTCGCCTTGAGCTTGCGGGAATAGCGGTAAATCAGGTGGAGGAAGGCCAGGGCGAAGAAGGCCAGCACGCCGCAGAGAATGGCCAGCGAGCCACCCATGTGGGCCTGCATCGTCTCGGTCGTAACAAACGGCACCGAGTAGCCGCCCAAGAAGAGCGTCGCCACCAGGAAGCTGTTGATGCAGATGTGCGAGTATTCACCCATGTAGAACAGGCCGAACTGCATGGCACCGTATTCGGTATGGTAACCGGCAACGAGTTCAGGTTCACCTTCGGCCACGTCGAACGGAGCGCGGCCCGTCTCGGCGATACAGGCGATAAGGAAGCAGAAGAACGCCACCGGCTGGGCGACAATGCCCCACACGTGGTGTTCCTGCCAGTTCACGATATCGGTCAGGTTGAAGGAGCCCGCGAGGAGCAGCATGCCCATCATCGAAAGGCCGAGGCAGACTTCGTAGCTAATCGTCATGGAGCTCGTACGGAGCGCACCGAGGAAGCTGTACTTGGACTTGGACGCCCAACCGGCCAGCACGGCACCGTAAGCCGAGAGCGAAGAGAGACCGAACAGCAAAAGCACGCCCACCTCGGAATCCACGATGGAGCCCGGAATGCGGACAACCTGGCCGCCCCACTCGAACACCATCGGGCCAAACCACGGAATCACGCAGGGGCTCAGGAACACGATAGCGAACGGAATCGCCGGAGCAACATAGTAGAGCACCTTGTTCACGCCCGCAGGAGCGAACATTTCCTTGAAGAACAGCTTGGTGCCGTCGCACATATTCTGCACGTAGCCAAGCAAGCGGATCTTGCCGAAGAACGGAATCTTGATGTAGGAACGGTTCGGTCCCTGGCGGTCTTGCATGAAGCCTGCGCCACGGCGTTCCATCGGAATCAAAAGAAGGATGTAGAGAACAGGCACGAAGCAGAAGGCGAACTTCGCAATCGTGATGACCCATTCAATCCATGTCCTGGATTCGATAATATCCATTATGCGTTACCTCCTTCGAGGAGTTTTCCAGTGCTCTTGATGCTGTCGTAGGTAAGTCCGGCCAGCGCGGGGACATATTCCGTCGCCTTGGCAAACGCGGCAGATGCACTTTCGAGCTTGTTCCCGGCCAATTCCGATATGACCTCGTAAGCGGCCTTAAGATTTTCGTCGGGGCAAACCGGGCAGGCGTTCAGCTTCTGGATAATGTTCAAGCTGTTCACCATCGTGCCCTGCACCTCGCTCCAGTGCCTTACGCCGATAGCGATTGTCGCCTTGCGGGCGGTCGCATCGTCGAAAGCGGATAGCGCTATGCGGCTATTGATTTTTTCGAGATCCTTCGCGGCGGCGGCATCTTCACCGAAGAGGTCCGCGTTCACGGTCACGAGGGTTTCGAACTCGGAAGCGCGCTTCATGAATTCAGAAACGTCGGCAAAGCCCATGAGCTTCATGCCGCTACGGTTCGCCACCGGGTCGCCGCTCTTGGCGATGCCGTCCGGAGCGTTCACCTTGAGCAGGCTGCCGCCGAACAGTTCGGCTCCATCCCCGAGGGATTCCTTGAACATGCGGAGCGCGGCGAGGTCTTCCATGGTGCAGGCACCACCGGCGACCAGGGCAACCTTGCCCTTGCCGATAGGCAGGGATTCCACATCGATTGCCGGGAGGCGGTTCTTGTCGAAGTTCTGGAACGCGAGGCGGCTCGTGTTAGAGAGCCAGCTGCGGTTCACTTCGGGGTTGCAACGCGGCATCACGCGGTAGATGTGGCCGTCGGCATGGTCGAGCCAAATGTTCGCGCCGAGGGAATCGTCCATCGAGATGGTCGGTGTGTGGCTCAAGAGCCATACGCGCTTCTGGAAGCGGAAATACTTGGCGGTCATCGCGCCCACCGGGCAAACGTCGGTGACGCACAAGTCGTATTCGTGGTCGAGCTTTTCGCCCGGGAAGGTCGTAATGTAAGTGTGGTCGGCACGGCCAGCGAGCTGCAGCTGTTCGGAACCGGCGATGCTACGCATAAAGCGCACGCAACGGTCGCACTGCACGCAGCGTTCTTCGTCAAGCAACACGCGGGGGCCCAAGTCCACATGCTTGCCGCCACGGACCTGGCCCTTCGCATCAATGAACTGGTGCTCGGGATTGCCGTGGTAGTTCTTGCCGAACTCGGGGCGCATGCGGGATTCGTTCTGGCCCGCTTCCATGTAGTTTTCTTGCAGGGTGCATTCACCGGCCTTGTCGCAGATGGGGCAATCGAGCGGGTGGTTCACCAGCATGAATTCCTGCGTAGCCTTGCGGGCGTTCTTCACGCGGGCGCTGGATGCAGGCGTAAAAATTTTCATCCCCGGAGCGACCGGCGTGTAGCATGCAATCACGAGCATGCGGCCACGCGGGCCTTCCTGTTCCACCAGGCACTGGCGGCAGTTACCCGACACCGGGAGGAAAGGATGGTAACATACGTGGGGAGTTTCAATCCCGACAGCCTTGAGGGCCTCGAGGAGGTTCGTATCGCCAGGAACCATCACCGGCTTGTCGTCCACGAAGATTTCCACCTTCGGGCTGTTCTCGGTCGGGAGTTTCGGCATGTTGTAGTAGTTACTCATATTATTACCAGAAAATTCCAGGACGATAGGTTTCTTGAACACGCGGCTTGGCGTGGTCGGGATTCTTTGCGATATACTCATCAAAGTCCGCACGGAACTTCGCCGTGTAACTCGAGACGGGGCCGCCGAGCGAAATGGACAGCGGGCAAATCGTCACGCCGCCAAAGCCGCCGCAGAGGCTCTGCATCAGTTCCACGTCGCCGTCGTGGCCCTTGCCCGCGACAATCAGGTTCAGCATGCGGTGCAACAGGCCCGTACCTTCGCGGCACGGAGTGCACTGGCCGCAAGATTCGTGGCTGTAGAAGTTACCGAGGCAGTTCAAAAGGTCGACCATGTTGTGCGTATCGTTGATCACGATCATGGCGCCCGAACCGAACATCGTCTTCATCGAGGCGAGGCATTCGTAGTCCATCGTCGCGACAGCGGCTTCTTCGGCAGTCAAGGGAGCGCAGGAGGAACCGCCCGGCAGCACGGCCTTGAGCTTTCCGCCCACGACGCCGCCGGCATATTCGTTAATCATCGTCATCATCGGAGTGCCGAGAGGAGCCTCGTACACGCCCGGATTCTTCACGTCGCCCGAGATGCAGAACACCTTCGTACCACCGGCACGCGGCGTACCCATCTTGGCGTATTCGCTCGGGTCGTGTTGCAGAATCCACGGGAGAGCCATGATGGTTTCCACGTTGTTCACGCAGGTCGGGGACTTCCAGGCGCCGCTCACCGCCGGGAAAGGCGGCTTCAGGCGGGGCTGACCCTTCTGGCCTTCGAGCGAGTTAATCAAAGCAGTTTCTTCACCGCAAATGTAGGCGCCGGCGCCGCGATGCACGAAGATATCGAAGCAGAACTTGGTGCCCATGATATTTTCGCCGAGGTAACCGGCAACGTATGCCTGGTTCAAAGCCTTGTTGATGCTCTCGATGCAGGGCAGGAATTCGCCACGGCAGTAGATGTATGCCGCGCGAGAACCGAGCGCCCAAGCCGCGATAATCAGGCCTTCGATCAAGCGGTGCGGATCTTCCATCATCAGGAAGTGGTCCTTGAACGTACCGCCTTCGCCTTCGTCCGCGTTCACCACGATGTACACGGGCTTGCCGGAATTGCGGGGCACGAAGCTCCACTTCATGCCGGTCGGGAAGCCTGCACCGCCACGGCCGCGCAAGTTAGAGCGCTGCACGTAGTCGATGAGCTCGAACTGGCTCATGTTGAACAAACGTTCCGAGATGTTCGCATAGCCGCCCAGCTTCTTGTAGACTTCGATGTCCTGGGCGCCCTTGCCAAAATTCTGCGTACAAACTTTCACTACTTCTGCCATAATTACTTGCCCTCCTCGACCGGAACCGGCTTCTGGGTAGTCACCGCTTCGTTGGAAGGTTTCGCCGTGCGTTCGCCGGAAGTGGCAATCATGCGGTAGACATCGCCCACCTTGCCGCTCGCATCGACAAACGCCTTGTCCTTAACGCCCGGCTCGCCAACGGCGACCCAGTCGTTACCATTCTTCTTTTCGACCACGATCTTCGTGAATTCGGGAGCGCCCTTCCACGTGAGCGTGGCGCCGGCATCGTCGGCCTCGGCCTTCACGTTCAAGACCGGAGAAGGAGGAGCATAGTCGGCGACCTGCGGCTTGGCCGTAGCACCCGGGGCTCCGGGGTGGCCGCCGTGGCCCTTGACGATGCCGCCAAGAACGTCATGCTTCGGCATGTCGTTCACGTGAGCCTTGCACCAGGCAATAATGCGGTCAATGCTCGCTTCGGTGAGCGTCGTGCCGCGCTTCATCTTAAGCTCTCCATCCACGACGTCGGTCGCGAAGTCATCGTTCACAAGCATCATCGGGCCGTTGCCGCAGCTGCCGAGGCATTCCACCTGGAGCACGGTAAAGAGTCCGTCGGGAGTGGTTTCGCCGGTCTTCACGCCGAGTTTCTTTTCCACATAGGCGATCAGGCTCGGGGCTCCCTTGATGGTGCAGCTGATGTTGCGGCAGAACTGCAACAGGAACTTGCCCTTGGGGGCGTGGTTGTACATGGTGTAGAAAGTCGCGACACCGAGCGCATGGGCCGGAGCGCAACCGCAAACGTTAGCCGCCCAGCGGATACCTTCCGTGGGGACCCAGCCGAACACGCCCTGCACCAGCCACAGCACTTCGAGGAGCGCACCCTGGCCCACCGGGTAGCGGCTGAGCAAGTCGGCGCAGCGTTCCTTGATCTCGGGAGTGTCGAGCTTGGCGAGCACTTCCTTCGGGGCGGGCTGCGGGACGGCCTTGTGAACATGGCCGAATGTCTGCGCCGGATCCGGCAGAGCCTCGATGGGCTGCGACGGTCCGTCGAACTTCAGGCGGTTATTGGAGACAAACTGAACAGCACCTTGAATATGTTCTCTCATCGGTCAAGTTCTCCAGCAATGATGTTGAGGCCGGAAAGTACAGCCATGGAGTCGGCAAGCATGCCCCCTTCCACGAGTTCGTGGAATGCGGCGAACTGCGTGAAGCAGGGCGGGCGCACCTTGATGCGGTACGGATGGCCGCTGCCGTCAGAAACAATCGTAAAGCCGAGTTCGCCGTTCGCGCACTCGCTGCCACAGTAGAATTCGCCTTCGGGGACGCGGATACCTTCGTACACGCTCTTGAAGCGGCCGATGAGGCCTTCCATGTCCTGGTAGGCCAGCTTGTGCGCCGGCACGCGGATGCGTGGGTCGACGATGTCGACCGGGCCCGGAGCGAGACGCTTCAGGGCCTGGCGCACAATCTTCACAGATTCCTCAATTTCGGCCATGCGCACCTGCAAGCGGTCGTTGCAGTCGCCCTGAGTACCCACGACAACTTCCCAGTCGTAGGTTTCGTAATCGTAATAAGGTTCGTCCTTGCGCAAGTCGGATGCGACACCCGAGGCGCGGAGGCAGGGGCCCGTCCAGCCGTAGCTGATGGCGCGTTCAGCAGAAATCTTGCCGATGCCCACGGTACGGTCGAGGAAGATGCGGTTGCGGTCGAGACATGCGTGCAAATCCTTCAAAGCCTTTTCCGTCGAATCGAGGGCGGCGAGCACATCCTGCTCGAAGCCGTCGTAGCTGTCGCGGTAGAGGCCACCGATACGGGCATAGCTGTTGGTGAGACGTGCACCCGTGAGCTTTTCCCAGATGCACATGATTTCTTCACGCGGGTTGAACGCGTACATGAACGGAGTCGTGCCGCCCAAATCTTGGAAAGCAGCCGCAATGCACACAAAGTGGTCGTTGATACGGCTAAGTTCGTTCACAATCACGCGGAGCACCTTGCAGCGTTCCGGGATTTCCACGCCGAACATCGTCTCCACCGCACGCACGTAGGCGATATTGTTCATAATCGCCGAACAGTAGTTGAGACGGTCGGTATAGGGCAGCACCTGCTGCCACGTGCCGCGTTCGACCATCTTCTCAAAACCGCGGTGCAGATAACCGATTTCTTCCACGCTCGCGACAATCGTCTCGCCGTCCATGGCGGCCAAGAAACGCAAGCAGCCGTGGGTCGCCGGATGGCTCGGTCCCACGTTCAAGGGCATCAAGTTCAGCTTTTCGCCATTAGGATCCAATACGATCATTCTTTGATACTCCCTTCGAGATATTCGTTGTCGTTGGTCCCGACTTCCTTGCTACGCTGGACAACCCTGTAACCGAGGTCTTCCAGGCGCTTTTCCAAAGCCGGGAGCAGATAATCGTTGGTAGAGAGCCACTGGCGCTTCTGGGCCGGGTAGTCCTTGCGCAGCGGATGTCCAACAAATTCCACATGGTTCAACAGGCGGCGGAGGTCCGGATGGCCCGTGAACACGATACCGAACTGGTCGAACACTTCGCGCTCGTACCAGTTGGCGTTCGCGAAAAGGTCACTGATCGTCGAGACCTTCAAATCGGCCTCCCCGACCAGCACCTTCAGACGGATGCGTGCGCCCGGGACGGACATGCTCTTGAACGCATAAGAGACGGCAAAGCGCGGACCTTCGTGGTTCGGGTAGGTCAGGTAGTCGATACCCGCGATGTCCACGAGCATCTCGAACTTGATAGCGGCAGAGTCCTTGAGGAACAGGGCCGCATTGTGCAGGTAGGCAGCACTCACGATGGCGGCCACGCCCCACTTGTCTTGCGTATCGCGCTTCGCGCCAAACTTTTCCTCCAGGACGGAGAAGATATCTTCAACAGTATTCATTCCCTACTCCTTCCAGAACTGAGCCTTCTTGACGAGTTCCTGCTCTTTGGACGCCACGAAATCCTTGATGTCCACGACTTTTTCGCGGGCAAAATCCTTGGCGGCAGCCTTCGCCTCGGCGGTCTTCGCCTTGATCATTTCGAGCTGTTCTTTCACGCGTTCGGCACGCTGCTTCATGTAGGACTCGTCCTTGATTTTCTTCTGCAAATCGAACATCGCATCGAAGAACGCTTCCGGACGGCTCGGGCAACCACCGATATACACGTCCACCGGGATGATGTGGTCGATACCCGGAACCGTGCAGTAGCAGTCGTAGAAACCGCCAGAACAAGCACAGGCGCCCATAGCAATCACCCAACGCGGCTCAGCCATCTGTTCGTAGATGCGCTTGAGAATAGGAGCCTGCTTGTAGGTAATCGTACCCGCGACAAGCAGCACGTCGGACTGGCGCGGAGTAAAACGCACGTACTCTGAACCAATACGGGAAAGGTCGTAACGACCCACTTCCGTACTCATGAACTCGATTGCACAACATGCCGTACCGTAAGGGAACGGCCAAAGAGAATTCGTCCTGCCCCAATTGACCAAAAAGTCCAGGGAGGCCGTTATGATATTCGGCTTATCTGCCTCAGCTGTCATAGAGGATACCTCATAAAATGCGCGAAAAAAATAGAAATTTTGTATTCTTTCCAATCCAAATAGGCGCGAAAAATCCCACACCATCAGCCGCCCCGCGCGGCAGCTTATTTTCTTATTACGTTACATATCAACGAGTTACGCGCAAGCGCCCAATTTTGGTCAAATATCTTCATAAAAAAAACTTCCGCGCCATCAGAAAACGCCGAGAAAAAGCTAAATTTGGCTCGGCTTTTTGAATGGGGAAAACATGGAAGGTAATTTTTGCAGCAAGTTGTTTAGGGACTTCTGGAACGCAATGTACAGCAGTGCGTTGTCACCCGCACAAACGCTGGAAAAACTTTCCACAGAAATTCTCCCTTTGGCCAAAGCCTTGGGAATCGCAAGAATCGAGTTGGAAACCCGCCCCACCGAAGCGGTAGACGACAAGAAAGCGTCCAACTCGCCCGTCCGCCTTTTCGACAGGGGGACAGCAACCGGCGAGCCGCTCTCGACCGAATGTGCCAAAGAGGACAACTACATCGCCGCCATCCGGATGTACCCGGCCAAGGGCAACGAGTTCACACCAGAAGCCCGTGCAGACGTCGAATTCCTCTCTTCCATCATCAGGGCCCTGTTCGAACACTCTAGACTCTCGGACCTCATCTACCAGGCCACAATCACCGACGCGGCTACAGGAGTGCACAACCCGCACTACCTCGTACAGATGGGCAACATGCTCGAAGAAAAAAAGCAGCTTTTCAAATACACGGCCTTCTTCATCAACCTGAAGAACTTCAAGTACGTGAACAAGTCGCTCGGTCCGGAACCCAGCAACAGGGTGCTCACCATCTATGCGCAGAGCGCGAAGGCCTTCCTCAAGGAAGGCGAGGTGTTCGTACGCCTGGGCGGCGACAACTTCTTCGCCCTCATCCTTAGCGAGCGCACCAACGACTTCCTGAACAAGTTCGTCATCTTCCCCATCAACGAGCGCAAACAGGGAAGCGAACTCATCGTGCAGGTCATGGCCCGCATGGGCGTCTATCGCGCCACGGAAGGCGACACGTTCAACGAGCTCATGAACAAGAGCGCCATCGCGCTTGACCTCGGCAGGAACGTACTCAACAAGGACATCACGCTGTTCAAGCCCGAGATGATGGAAAAGGTCATGTACCAGAAAAAGGTGTCGACCCATTTCCCGCAGGCGCTGAACGACGGAGAGTTCATCATCTACTTCCAGCCCAAGATCAATCTGTACGACAACAACATGCACAGTGCAGAAGCCCTTGTCCGCTGGGTCCACGACGACCGCATCATCCCGCCCGCAGAATTCGTCAACATTCTGGAGAAAGAAGAAACCATCTGCAGGCTCGACCTGTATGTATTCGAATGTGTCTGCAAGTGCCTCAGGAAATGGCTCAACGCAGGCATGCACATCGTCCGCATTTCGTCGAACTTCTCCAAGCGCAACCTGCGCAACCAGAATATCGTGAACGAGATTCTCTCCATCATGAAGAAGTACGATATCGACAGCAAGTATATCGAAATCGAACTGACCGAAATTTCGGACTACGACGACTACGCGGAATTTGAAAGTTTCGTCAAGAAGTTGAGGAGAAACGGCATCTCGGTCGCCATCGATGACTTTGGAACGGGTTATTCCACCATGAACATCCTCAAGAACTTGGACGTCGATGTCATCAAGATAGACAAGTCGCTTATCGACAACCTGGAAAGCCCGAAAAAAGAAGACGAAATCGTCATCCGCAATATTGTGAACATGATTAACGAGCTGAGCATCGAGACCATCGCCGAAGGCGTGGAAACTCCGGCCCAGGTCAAGTTCCTCAAACGCATCCACTGCCCGTTGGTCCAGGGATTCCTTTTCGACCAGCCGCTGACCATCAGCGACTTCGAAAAGCGCCTCAGGTCCCCCCATTACTACGAAAGCATCTAGGCGCCCCCACGGGAGCCCCATAGCGTAATTATTCCGCAGGGAGAATGATCTCGATGTGGCTTGTGCTCACATTCAAGAAATGCGTCCTGAACAGGTCGCGTTCGGAACGGTCGCTGACCTTCACCTGCGTCACGGCGATGAAGTCCTTGTTTTCGCGGATATAGTCCGTAAGGCGTTCGTCACGGAGCGTGTCGATTTCGCCGGTGATAATAAAACTGTCTGTCCATATTTTTACGAGCATGACGTAAATATAAAGATTTTTCCTTCCTGAACAGCCCCCTGCGAGCACGAAATGCATATTTATCGCATTTTTTTGTTGCCGAATGAAATTTTGAAAGTAGATTCAAGTTAAATATCATAAAAAGAGGTTTATCATGGCTACAAAGACTGTTAAGAAGAAAACCAAGTGCGACATAGATACGGCAACCCCGAAAATGGCTTATTACGATTCGAAGTTCATCGAAAGCGACGCCGGCAGGACCATCCGTATCCTTTCTGAATTTTTTGAACCCCAGCAGATTTTCGAGGACGAAGAAATCAAGAACGCCATCGTGTTCTTCGGTTCTGCAAGGACGCTCCCGCCTGCCGAAATCAAGAAACTCCGCAAGAACTGCAAAGACAAGAAGGAACTCGACCGTCTCGACCGCCTCGAAAAGGTGGCCCAGTCCTACGACGACGCCCGCGAACTCGCCGGACGCCTCGGCAAGTGGGCCAACAACCGCCGCAAGGGCTACGCCATCATGACCGGTGGCGGCCCCGGCATCATGGAAGCGGGCAACCGCGGCGCAAACGATGTGGGAACGCCCTCCATCGGCCTCAACATCAAGCTCCCGTTCGAACAGCATCCGAACCCCTACATCGACAATGGACTGAGCCTGCAATTCCGCTACTTCTTCATCCGCAAGTACTGGTTCCTCCGCAAGGCCCGCACCCTCGTCGTGTTCCCGGGCGGCTTCGGCACCTTCGACGAAATGTTCGAAATGCTCACGCTCATCCAGACCGACAAATACGCCCAGCAGCTCCCCGTGGTCATCTTCGATTCCAAGTTCTGGAAAAAGGTGGTGAACTGGGAATACCTCGCCGAGGCTGGCATGATCAACAAAGAAGACCTCAAGCTCTTCAAGTTCTGCGACACCGTCGACGAAGCCTACGACTTCATCACCGGAACGCTCGACAAACAAGAAGAAGAGTGGACCATGTTCAACGGGAACCGTAACGGCAAGAAAAAGTAACCTTTCCCAAGAAATCATTCCAAAGCGCCCGGCCACACGGGCGTTTTTTAATATATATTCCTTTATATGAACGAAAACGTGAAAAGCCTCGTCAAGAAACTCAAGATTCACCACTACGTCGTGTTTGCGGCAATCATCGCCATAGGCATATTCAACGCAGTGACGATATACTCCCCCATTATCCAGCAGAGCCAACGCGAAGACCGCATCGCCGAGAGTTTCAACACATGGTGGGAAGAAGAAGGCGCACCAAAGTTCATGGCGATAGGGCTCAAAGCCGACGAAAAAACGCGAGCCGAAGAATTCGAGCAGTATCGCGACCGCTACCTGCAGCAGAACCACACCTACATCATCGAAGACCGCATCGCCGAAATGCGTCAGGAATTCCGGACGTGGTGGGAAATTGGCGGTGGCAAGGAAGAATACGCAAAAGACCACAAAGTCTACCCGAACGAGCGGATTTTCGAACAGGAATGTTACAAGTGGATTAAGAAATATACCGACAAGCACGCACGCTACGCCATGGCCTTTGTTCCCAAAGACGCCGAATACGAGAGGCTCCTTACCTCCTGGATTCTCACTCCGGGCATGTTGAACTACGCCATATTTGCGATATTCTTCTTGTTCGCCTACGTGCAACTTTCCAGGCGCTGGGGCGTCGCCGTCACTCTCGGTTGCTTCGCAGGAGCTGTCTTAGTCGGCGGTATCGGAGTTGTCCTTTGTACGTCAACGAGTTTCTTTGACCACTTTGTAGGCGATCGGTACATGGGAGCAAGCATCGCGCTCGCCTTCATGTTGGGCGCAACGAGTTTCGGACTCACAAAAGACGCAGTCCCTGGCACCGTGCGCGCGGTGGCCATCATCGGAGCCGTCATCGACCTCATCGCAAACGCACTCGGCTACGGAGGCATTTACGGTGCCGTCGCCCTGACTTCGATTGCAACTTTCGCCCTCGGGGCCGTCGCCGGATTAAAAATCCCCAACCGCAAAATTAGCCACGAAGAGCGGAAGGCGAACGCCCTCGAAGAACGCATCCGCAAGACCGCATCGAACAATCCTATCGCCATGCGCAAGGCAAAGACACGTGCCCTTATCAAGGACGGGCTGCAAGAAGCGAACGAAGCCCGCTACGAAAAGGCCCAGCAAATCCTGACCCAGGCAATGTCCTCGCTCCTGCAAGAATACCCCATCGACACGGCAACAGCAAAAGACCTCACCGAACGCATGACCAGCCCGAACATGTACATCAGCGTCCCCAGCGTGCAGTGGCTAGAATGGGGCGAAACAGCCAAGGGCAAAAACAGCGCCGAAATCGCGCTCATGCTACTCGAAAAAGGGCTTTCGATGGAGAAAAACGAAAAGCTCGCCCGCAGGGCTCTTTTCAACATCGGAGAAATCAGGGTGGCCAAGGGGCTGGACCGCGAAGAGGGTCTGCGCCGCCTCAATCAGGTACTCAGCCTCGGCGAAGGGGACGCCCTCGCCATCCAGGCAAAGCGGCTTATCGAACTCGCTTCCAAGAAGCAAGGCTAAAAAGCCTACTTCTCGTTCGCCAAGTAAGCGCGCCAAGTTGTCGCAAGCAACGTTTCCAAATCGCTGTACTGCGCCTTCCAGCCAAGAACTTCGTGAGCCTTCTTGGGGTTGGCCACGAGTGTCGCAGGGTCGCCCGGGCGGCGTTCCACAATGCGGTACGGGCACTTGCGACCGCTCACCTTCTCTGCCATGTGGATCACGTCGAGCACGGAACTCCCCTGCTGCACGCCGAGGTTTACAATCAAGCTCTTGTTGTTCTTCTGCAAGTAATCGAACGCCATCCCGTGACCGATTGCAAGGTCGTTCACGTGGATATAATCGCGCACGCCCGTGCCATCGGGCGTATCGTAGTCGTTACCGAACACGAGCAGTTCCTTGCGCTTGCCGAGCAAGGCTTCCATCACCACCGGAATCAGGTTCGCCGGGTTCTTTTCGAGCCCGTTGATACGCCCCTTCACGTCGTAGCCAGCGGCATTGAAATAGCGCAAGGCAGCGAACTTAATACCACGCAGCTGGTCGTACCACTTGAGGAACCCTTCGATAGCGAGCTTGGTGTAGCCGTAATAATTCTCAGGGTTTGTCGGGTGGTTTTCATCAACTGGCTGATACTGCGGGGACCCGTAAGTCGCAGCAGAACTCGAGAACACAAAATACTTGACTCCAGCAGCAGATGCCGCGTTCAGGATATTGATGGACCCTGTGATATTGTTGACGCTGTACTTTTCGGGATTGAGCATCGATTCGCCCGCAGCCTTGAAAGCGGCCAAGTGGACCAATCCTTCCGGCTTGAAGTCTTTGAGGAATTTTTCAATCTCGTCGGGATGGAGAATGTCGCCCTTCACAAAGCCCGCTTCCGGGAAAAGGTTCTGTTCCAAGCCACTCGAAAGATTGTCAAACACACAAACTTCATGACCACGGTCCAAAAGTTCACGCACCGTATGCGAACCAATATACCCAGCACCACCAATAACAGCAATTTTCATAACAAAGTCCTCTTTATAAATCTACTTTTCCACCGAAATCAATTCGGGGTTTCCGCGTCCGGGGAGCGGACGGAATATTTTTACGTTAGCCTGCACCGCAGGGCCACCGAAAGCCTTCATTTCGCAGACGAAAAGGAAATTCGTCCCCGCCACCACCTGCGTAGAAACGCTCAGCGGTTTCAAGCCCAAGTAGGCATAATCCTTTGTCGCCTCGGCAAACACGGCGGAATCTTCGGCCACAAGCGGGCGCTGCTCGGAGTAGCCGCCCATGAGCATTTCGTCGGTCTTGCCCGATGCAAGGTCTGCAAAGAACGACTCGACTTCGGCCTTCGCCTTTTCGATACCGCCTTCGGCATTGATGCGCTTGTTGGTGATTCCGTAAGCAAGCGTCACGTTGGCCTGCGGTTCAAGTTCCTTGAGTTCTGCGGCACTCGCCTTGCGACCACCGCTGCCAAAAGTACAGAACGGGACAACCACCTTACCGCTCAAATCATTGGAATCGAGGAAGGTGTATATCGGCGGAGTGAACGAGCCGAACATGATAGGATAACCCAAGAAAACCGTATCGTACTGGGCAAGGTCAATTTTTGCATTCACGAGAGCAGGCCATTGCTTGGATTGGCGCTGCGCACCTACCTTGGCAATCGTGCTGTCGTAAGTAGACGGGTAAGGCTCCACAAGTTTGAGTTCGATAACATCGGCATTCCTCGCCTCTTTGAAAATGCCCGCCAGCTTTGCAGTCGAGCCCGTCTGCGAGAAGAACACCACCACCGACTTTGCAGAGGCTATCGGTTCTTGCGCCTCAGGCAATGCTTCCGCACGCTTCTTGGACTGGTCACCCTGCCCGTCGCAGGCAGTGAACATCGTCGCGGCAGCAACCGCAGATGCAGCAATAACCCATTTCAGTTTACAAGGCATAACAACCTCCTGTAATATTTCCATCTAAAAGATAGCCATACTTGCCATGGCAAGTCCAGCCTACATCAAGGAATTCACTTCTTCTGCCGTCAAGAAGCGCCACCCCCCATTACCCAGCGTATCATCTAGAGCCACAGGACCAATGGATTCGCGTTTAAGTGTTTCCACATGGTTCCCGACAGCAGCAAACATGCGGCGCACCTGATGGTACAACCCTTCACCAATACTCACGACGACAGAATCCCCATCGCGTTCAATCGCACGGGCAACAACCTCGCGGCGTTCCCCCTTGAGCATCACGCCCTTCAGGAGTTCCGCTTCTTGTTCTGCCGTAAACGGGCGAGCAAGCGTCACGCGGTATTTCTTCAAGAATCCCTTCTTGGGGCTTTCGACCCTATGGATAAAATCGCCCTGGTTCGAGAGCAGCAACAATCCGGTAGAATCCGCATCCAGGCGGCCCACCGTCTGGATACCCATTGCCGTAAAACGGTCGGGCACAAGTTCAAAGACCGAGCGGTGGTCACGGGCGTTATGGCTACATTCCACATCGAGCGGTTTATCGAGCATCACGTACAACTTTTCTTCTGTCGTCACTTCTTCGCCATTCACGGTAATGCAAGCGGGCCTTTCCGCAAACTCCATGAACGGGTCTTCTACAACCTGGCCGTCCAATTCCACGAGCCCCATGCGCACAAGCGCACGCGCTTCTTTGCGGGAACCGAAACCAATCGACGAGAGCAGGCGATCCAAAGTCAAAGCAGGCATTATTCCTCCACCATCCAGCCGACAATCTTTTTACGGACAAAACCAAGTTCCGGCAGTTCACCCGTCTTGAGCACATGCGCACGGCGACGCCAGAACGACAAGAAAAGAACTGCAACATAAAACACGGCGGCAAACAACAGGAAAAACACACGGCAAAGGTTCGTCTTCGCATGGATCGTCCCTGCAGTACACAAATCCTTGTCGCGACACCAATCCATACGGATGTCCCACGATTCCAAATATGGGAAACCTTTCATCACGGCATTTACTGCAGCCCCGTAACCCATCGTAACATAATCCGCACGGATTCCCTCAACATAGCAGTTTTCGAACCGGATATTGAACAACTTAAAAATGATTCCAAGCAAGCTCTTCACGTAGCGAAATGCACAGCTATCCAATTCCGGCGTGAGAAGTATCGTCCAGAATTCCGCCTCTGTCAGTTTGCGCTTTTCTTTTTTCTCGGGGGCCGGTTCTGGGGCATCATGATTTGAAGCCGTTTCTACAGGTGCAGCTTTTACAGATTCTATTTTAACAGGTTCGGTCTTTACAGGTTCCGCTTCTTTCGGTTCCATCCTGGCTTGTGCCTTGATCTCCGCCAGTTTATTTTCCACAGCAGGAGGTGGAGTGGCTACGGGTGCAGCATTCTTTTCCACCTTCGGTTTAGGTGCCGTCGCGACGAATTCCGGCATAAAGGATTCGTCGTCGTCCACGATATCACTATCTAGGTCTCTGTCATTCTCATGGGCTTTCGCATCGCGTTTCCCGCGGCCCCACTTTTTCTCTCCAGACCACAGTTTCTTTTTAAAAAAGAAAAGGCGTACCTTGCCGCCATGTTCGCCAGCCTCGAATTCGGCCCTGAACCGGAATGGGAAAAACAGGGCGACCAAAACGAGGACGCAGGCAACAAGTACAAGCCAAGAGAGAAATCCGCCCATCACTTCTCGGCTTCGTCAGCCTTCTTACTGATAATGTCAATCAGTTCGGCAAAGCTCTTGGTCTTCAAGATCTGGCTGAACTGGTCCTTGTAGTTACGGGCTGTAGAGAGGTCGTCAATGACCAGGTCCCAAGCCTTCCAGGTACCGTCCACAAGGCTCATCTTGTATTCCAGCACAGATTCCTTGCCCTTGTTCCACAGATGCGCCGTCACGCGGGCCTCGTTGGTCCCTTTCATCTTGGCCGGTTCGTATATCGTAGAATCGGCGCGGTAGAGTTCAAGGCGCTTTGCGCTGGAATTGCGGACCATGCGCTGGAATTCCGATACGAACTTATTGCGGGAGGCTTCATCCTGAGCATCCCAGTCCTTCGTCGAAAGAGATTTCTTGGCGAGCAAAGCAAAGTCGAACGAATCGTTGAGCAACGACTTGACCCTTTCGGTTTCCTTGGCACTGCGGTTCGACTTTTTGAGCAAAGTCTGGAGTTCCGCATCCTTCTTCTTGATGACCGTAACCGGGTCGTCGGCGGCAAAAGCAACGACAGCCGCACAAGCAAGCATAATAACCAATTTCTTCAACATCCTATTCTCCTGTTTTTTTAACCATGTACACCATATGGAAGTCCTTTAAGGACCATCCCATCTTTGCAATCAACTGGGCAAACTCCACATTGTACTTGCAAACGGCGAAATAGTAATCCTTCTTGACCGTGGCGTTCTGGGTGTAGGCCGACGCCAGTTCGCTGGTTTTGGACTTGTCCAAATCATACTGCATCGCAGCGCCCTTCAAAATAGACTCCGTCGCACGCAAGCTTTCTTGCAGGGCATCCATCTTTTCTTTGGCGGCAACAACCTGATAATACTGTTCTTCGGCTTTAGCAACAAGGCCGTTTACAGCATAGGCCTCCTTCAGTTGCAAGCCATGATATTCCGTACGCGACGCTTTGTACTTTTCCCAATTGTTCCAGAAGTTCAGGCGATACCGCAGTCCGATACCGATAGCCCCCGTAAGCCTGTTGACGGCATCCTGGGCAAAGGCGTTCTTCTGCATCACGCTTCGGTTGCCGGCCCAGCTTTTCACATACTCGAACTCGCCCATGATAAAGAACTCCGGTGCAAGTTTCGCCTCGGACAAATCCATCTGCAAGCGGCGAGCCCTAAGCCCGGCAGAAAGCTGTCGCAGTTCGGGATGGTGGCGTTCGGTCATAGCGCGCACATCATCAAGACTCGGCAAAGGTTCTGTTCGCGGGAGCAAGATCGAATCCTCGGCCACGAAAACATCCCCCTCTTGCAAGCCCAGCGAGAACCGGATAGCCAGCTGGACACGCTTCATGCCAAGATCAGCCTCCGTCACGGCCTCCTTGACCGTGTGCATTTTCGCCTTGAGGTTCAAGAAATCCATCTGGGTAACGTTCGGATCGTCGTCGTCCAGCGCTTCTTCCATCTGCTCGTAAGCCTTGTCGATTTGCTGTTTTGCATCATCGGCCAGGCGCTTCATTTCGAGTGCAAGCAGGTAATTGTAGTAATACGTCTGGAATTCCACATCCTTCTGGTGGAGCTGATTTTCGATTTCGAAACTTTTCTGCTGGAGGTCGGCCTGCAGCGCCTCTTTCCCCGTACGGTACTGCCCGAGATTGAGCGGCTGCACGAACTTACCCTCGACACCCCAGAAAGGTCCCATCTTGGAAAAATCGTACTTCTCGGCCTTCTCGACACCGAGCGTGTCGCCATTCTCGTTGAAATAGTAGTCGTTGTATTCCTTGAGGCCCGGAGCAGGGCCAACCAACATCGAAATCGTAAACGTAGGCAGAATCGCTTCCGCCTTGAGCGCATCGATCTTGTTTTTCTTGGCTTCGGTACCGTAACGCAGTTCTTCCACCTGCGGGTCAAAAGCAAGCCCTGCCTCCACAAAACGTAGGCAGTCATAGCGGACCTCGGCAGCAAAAGCGAGCCCGGCAAGCAACAGTGGTACCAGCGGACGAATAATCACAATATAAATTTACTAAAAAGAAAGTCTCGCGAGATCCCAATATTTGGAAATGACCCTATCATAGTAACGGGAAGGAATCGGCTGTCCACTCGCAATCATCTTGTCCACGGCCGCATGGCCCAGATTGTACGCCATCAAAGCCGACTTCAGGTTGCCGTACTTTCCCAACAGGCGAATCAGGTAGGCCGAACCCACAGCGACATTCACTTCTGGGCGCAACAAGTCCTCGGTAGATTCGATGATCAATCCGAACCGGGCCCCCATCAGCTGAGCAGTCTCCAGCTTAATTTGCATGAGACCCATCGCACCCGTTTCCTTGCCGGAGCGGCCACGGCCACGCGCATTCGGGTTGCCGCGACTTTCCTGCGCCACCACGGCGAGGATCAAGAGCGGGTCGATATAGTACGACCTCGAGATTTTCCAGATTTGTTCAGCAAGCACCGTGCGGGTGCCCTGCGTCAACTTGTTCTTGGAAAGGTAGTTCAGCGCGCGGTCGATTTTCACGTAATCAATCGTCCACTTGCCCCAAGTATCCAACTGCTCCAAATCGCTCCGCAAAGCCGATTCCTGCTCGGCCAAGTGCGCCAAGGTATTCGCCCTCGAAAACCAGCACACGCCAAAGACCACAAGCAAGGCAAATAGCCCGGCAAGAATCAGCACCATCAGCGGCGGCGATATCTGGATACTATTTTTCACGCCTGTCGTTCTCCAGGTATTCCAAATAGGAAACCCAGTCCTGTATAGCACCAAAAGAGCTGAGCATAGTCGTATCCTGGACAACCCCGAGCTTGCGCAGCGGGCCAATAGAAGATTCTAGTTTGTCTATTTCACGGACATAGCGGTCTTTCTGGCTCTGCAATGCGATAATCTGCGCCTGTTTGTCCACAATATCGCGCCCCTGCGAGACCACGATAAGGAACATCGTCACCGCCCAGCCGATGATGAGCAAAGCCGTCGCGATGGCGACAGAAGGGCTCAGGCGGAGCCCGGTTTTCTTGCCGTAATGGATTCCGACCTGCCACATCTGTTTCGCAATACCCGAATGCCGGTAATCGTCGCGGCTCGCGTAAATTTCGAAAATGTTGCGGTACTTCGCGAAATACTGTTTCTGTTCCTCGTTGTCGAACAGCAGTATAAGTGCGGAACCCTGCCCGCGCACGCGGTTCAACAAATCCAGGAAGAATACGATGTACTCGTCCGTCGCGAAATGAGCATCCTGCAAGTTGAAAAAGAAGAAACAGCCGGGCCCATCGGTAAGCATCTCAATTTTTTCGCGGACAGCCGCCAGCTGGAACACGCCCAGAGAACCGGACAACTTGATTTCGACGTCCTCACCGCGGTCGTCTACGCTGATATCAATCAAATCCGCCTTCATCTGAGAATTTTCCTTTGCGACAGGCTGACCTTGATGCCGTAGTTCGCGGTGTTCAGGCTTTCCATGGCGAGTTTCCAGAACGGGAATATGCGGATTCCCTGGAACGATTCAGGTGCCGCCGTAGATGAAGCCCCGAAAATGGGACCCAAGAAAAGGTTCGTCGGCACATCGAAATCCAGGCGGAACAAGCACGAAAGCACCCTGTCGTAAATTTCGACCGTTCTCGCATCTGGGTAGATTAGCGGGATATCCAGTTTCCAACGGAGGTTCTGCCCGTTGATATAGACAGCCTGACTCCTTGAACTGAACGGGCGCATGCCCAGTTCCATGAGCGTGCCGAAGTATCCCTTGAAATCAACATAGGTCGTATTCGACACACGATACCAAAGTTGGAACGTAGAATCCGTAGGCTTGAGGGAATAGCGCTTGTCCACCTGCAAAAGGCCCCGGAGCGAACCCACAGAAAAAGCCTGTTCCGAAGACAGCTGGATATCGGTAGATTCCTCGTGCCGCTTAATTTGGTAATCATAAGGTTCCGCGAGGAGGTTCTCACGGTTCGAGAGGATCAAGTCCAGCTTGGCCGGCATGAGCGCCGTGTTCGGGATAAGGCAATCCAAGAAACCAAGCGTCGGTTCGCCGTCGTCGCGCCAAGCCGAAAGGAGGCTGAGCGTAGAACGTTTGTAGTTGAGGGAACGCAACGTGCCGCCCTGCGCATAATCGAGCAAAAGTGAAAAATGCGGATTTTCCACCGAGACCAGCTTGCGACCGACCAGGAGAAAATCGGAAACCTCGACACGCAGGCCGTTAAAGCCCGTAGCCCGCCCCAGCCAGTTCACGACGCTGATCAAGTGCCTATAGGCTCGCCAGCGCACCGCAGGAGAACGCATGCCGCCATCCTGCAAGTCGCGGAAATACTGCGGGAGCATTGCCGGCAGAAGCCTCCTGAAAAAATCCTGCCGGTCCTTGCCATCAAGTTGGGCAACGCCCGAACGGTAAAGAGCAAGGATAGTCTTGTGAAGCATGTTGATTTCGGGCCTGCGAATCAGGAGTTCACGGCAACTCTTCGCCGTAGTTGGCAAGCCCAGGTTTGTCCCGACAGACATGAGAGAACTGACGCTGCCTTCGGAACCTTGCTGCGAAACGATATGTCCGACAGGCCAGGTCCGGATTTCGTTCATTTCTACAAATTCGGCAAGCCTCTCGAAGAAGGGCACAATTTCTTTGGGATCGCGCGGCATTGTAAGGACAATGACTGCCGACTTGTTTTCACGGCAATACGGGCCTGCACAGCTATCCCAGTCCAACTTGTCTTCGGCAATCGCGCGGGAAAGGCCTTCGGCAACAGGAACGACGCGCATCAGAGCGCCCTTGTCTTCGGTCGTGAACCAACCCGATATGGGAGTTGTCCTGCCCAATGCGTCCTGCAATGCCGATTCGCTGACAAGCGAATATTCAAAGGACTCCCTCGACAGGAGGTCGGTCATATCCATTTCCCAGACCATTGACGAATTGAAGAACCCCGTCGGTTCAACGTCAAACATCTTGCGAAGGAGCTTACGGTGCATCTTGAGTTGCATCTGCTGCAGTTCGGCCGGGAATAAAGGGAGCAATGAATCGTGGTAGCTGCCGCCCAGGAATTCAAGCTTGCCCTCGCGGATGCCGTGCCGGATTTTCCCAATAGAGAGCGGACCAGCCGCATGGTTGATGGCCTCGAGCACCGTACCGTCCAAGAAGAACGAACTGCGGAACGAGCTCAGGTTCAAGAGGAAATCAAAGGCACCCAGGAGATTCCTGGCAATGGCCTTGACGTCGTCCTCGAACGTCAGCGGAGGCAGCTGGAACACAAAAGAAAAAGTCAGCTTCATAAGGTGAAGAATAGAAAAAAAAGTAAACAGTGGTTGGTGGTTAGTGGCGATGAGGTGTGAGGGAAGTTGGAAGTAGACAGTAGAAAGTAGATAGTAGGAAGTGGGATTGTCATTGCAAGGGGTGAAAACCCCGAAGCAATCTCTAGATATGAGTTAGGGATTAGGATCTAGGGGCTAGGGGCTAGGGGCTAGGGAGAAACATCACGGCTTCGCCGTCTGTTAATAACGCACGAAGTGCGTGATACTTATTCACTAGCCTTTAGTCTCTAATCTCTAGCCTCTTTTTAATTAGTGATTGGTGGTTAGGGGCGATGAGGTGTGAGGGAAGTTGGAAGTAGACAGAAGAAAGTAGATAGTAGGAAGTGGGATTGTCATTCTATATTAAACTTTAAAGAAAACAGCAGAGCGGGTGGATAAAGGCGG
>NZ_CAMZCS010000027.1 GCF_947305105.1 uncultured Fibrobacter sp.
GGGCATGGCCACCTTTAGGTGGTGGGCTAGGGAGAAATATCACGGCTTCGCCGTCCTATATTGACGCACGAAGTGCGTGATTCTTTTCACTAGCCGCTAGTCTCTATTCTCTAGTCTCTTGAAGCTTCACTGCTCATTGCTCACCGCTCACGGCTCATTGCCCGAGCCCCGCGCCTCGAGCCTCGTGCCTTTTTATTATTTTATTAAGAGTTGAAGGAGATGGGTTATGTCTTCAAGATTTTTGTTTTCTATTTCTGCGGCACTTCTTGCCGGAACCGCTGCCACCGCAGCGACTATTACTCCTGTAGTGCCGATTCAGTCAGATGGCTGTTACCAGATTTCGACAGCGGAGGAACTCTACGGTTTTGCCGAAATTGTAAACGGGAATGACAGTATTCCTGGGAATAGTGCTGTTTGCGGCGAACTCCTGAATGATATCGTTGTAAATGAGAACGTGCTGGATGAATCGGGGAGGCTCAATCGCAATAGCGCCAAGACTTTTGTTCCATGGATACCGTTAGTTGGATTCTCGGGAACGTTCAATGGCAACGGGCATGTCATCTCAGGACTATATTCCGCCACAAAATCTGGACTTTTTGAATCGATCTCTTCGTGGGATTCTGTTGTCGTCGTGAAGAACTTAGGAATTGTTGATTCTTATTTCTCGCCTTCATCCGCTGCCGGGGTCCTTACCAATAATATTTATGGGAAGGCAGAAGTCCGGATAACCAATTTCTACACATTGTCTACCATTGAGACTCCAAGGGCTTATCTAGATATGGGGGCTATCACGGGTTATTTAGACGAAAGAGCGCATTTGACCGTGACAAACTGCTATAACGCGGGATTATTTGTCGATAGTGACAATGATTTTTATTCAAGTTTTTTTGATAAATGGGACGCGTTTTCAACTTATCCATATGTTAAAATAAGCAACTCCTACACACTGAAGCGAAAAGGTATTCGCTATGTTACTTATGGAGCTTTAACGGATTCTGCCGCTTTTAGTAACGGGGCGGTTGCGTACGCCTTGCGTGAAGGAGAGGACGGTTCCATTTGGGGGCAGATCGTAGGTAAGGATAAATATCCGGGTTTTTCTGGCCGTCTCGTAAATACTGCGACGGCTAGGTACAATGTTACGTTCCATACTTTTGAGGGTGATACGGCCTCCTATTTCGATAGCTATATCTCTGGATTCAACGTTGCTCTCCCCGAAAAAGTCGAGCAAGAAAATATGTACTTTGGCGGTTGGTACAGGAGTGCTGAATTCAGCGGAACGCCTGACACGATTATTTCTGACACAACAAAAGGGGATCTTGAATACTGGGCGAAGATGAATAGACGCTATAAGATAACCTATCATGCCGACGGTGCCGTTTTTTCATTGTATCGTCAAGAGTGTATTCTGGACGATTATGTGCCCATGGAAGAAAATACGGATTGCTACATAAGCGGAAAAGGAACGGTGCTTTATAAATGGCTTGGTCGTGACAGCAGTATCTTCTTGGAATGGTACGACAACGAGGAACTGACGGGAAATCCGGTTGATTCTGTGGGGCCGGATGAAACGGGCGACAAGGATTTCTATGCCAAGTGGTTCGACCTCAAGAGGCCGCCGATAGACCCTGCGGACAGTTGCTACGAAATTTCGGATGTGGCGGAACTCTTCGGTTTTTCCGCACTTGTGAACGGGGAGTTTGCCGAGGGGGAAAAACGTCTAGATGACGTCTGTGGTAAACTTACGCAGGATATTGTTGTGAACAAGAATGTCTTGAAGGAAGACGGAACACTCGACAGCGCAAGAGAGGAGGAATTTTTCCCATGGAATACTATAAATCTTTATAATGGCTTTTTCGATGGGCAAGGGCATACGATTTCCGGGCTCTATGTGAATGAAGCGATATTTAGTGCGTATGCGCCTGAGCCTTATGATTATACCAAAGTTACCATTCGCAATTTAAAAGTCAAGGATACTTTCGTTTATGGTTATCATTTTGCTGCCGGAATTATTAGTTCTTATAGCGGTTATCGCCCTTTGATGGAAATAGATAACACGCATTTTGATGGCGCTATTTACGTAGATGAATACGCGGCCCATGTTGGTGGTCTGGTCTCGTATGCCGATTATGTATTGATTATAAAAAATAGTAGCCATCGTGGGATAATTTCTATTCCTGATGGGGGTTATGCCGGAGGCCTTGTGGGATACTCTGATGAGTATATGGTTCTTTTGCAGAATTCCAATGAAGGACGCATTGAAGGTGGTGATGAAGTGGGTGGCTTGGTAGGGGAAATCTCAGGGCAATTCTTTATTGCGAACAACTACAATGCTGCCGACATTGTTTGTAATAAATGTCTTGCGAATGGTTTGATTGGGGGCTATTTTTCTGGAATTGGCCAATCATTTGTCCTTAATAATTATAGCAGTGGTTTGGTTAGTGGTTCTAGTGGTGTGTGGCTAAAGAATTATAACGTGACTTTTGAAAACAACTACTATTTGACAGGGACGAGCTTTATAGACGGCATCGGGACAGAGGTCGAAGCCTTGGATTTTGCTAATGGGACCGTGGCTACGGCGTTGTACAATTATGTCCAGAATGATGCTGCCGGTATAGAAATTGTGGGTGGTGCTACGGGCGATAAATGGATTCAAGGTAGCAAATACCCTATTTTCTTTGAAAATGAAACGCGCAGTGTTATACGGTTGCGCGAATATGATGTGCCAACGAATGCTCTTTTATATACGCCAGGTCAGACGCTGCCTTTGCCAACTCCTACTGCAAAAGGTTACGATTTTTTGGGTTGGTATTATGACTCTAATCTGATAACTGAAATCCCTGCGACGGCATCTGGGTATTTTGTTATTACGCCGAAATGGCAAAAACACGTGAGTAGTTCCAGTATTGCATCCAGCAGTTCCGTGGCGCCGCCCGGTCCCGCCAATACGAGTTCTAGCGTTGCGGCATCTTCGAGCAGCGAGGAAAAAATCAGTTCCAGCTCTCCGGAAGTCAATTCCAGCTCCGCTATGTCCAGCAGTTCTGTGAAATCTAGTTCCAGCAGAGCCAAGTCTTCTAGCAGCGTCAAGTCGAGCAGTTCTTCTGCAAAGGCGAAGTCCAGTAGTAGCAAGGCTAAGTCTAGCAGCAGTAAGGCGAAGTCTAGTTCCAGCAAGGCGAAGTCCAGCTCTAGCAAGGGCAAGGACGCCATTGCCGCCGCCGGCCAGCTGCCGCAGTTCTCGCTTGCCGCTGTCGGCCGCAGCATCCAGGTGTCCGGTGCCCGCGTGGGTTCTGTCTACGCCGTGTTCGACATGCAGGGCCGCGTGATTGCCAACGGCCATGTAAATGCCACGGATTTCAGTGTCCACATGGACCGCTCCGCGACTTACCTGATGCGCATAGGCAACCAGACGCAGAGAGTGAAAGTAGGAAGTAGACAGTAGACAGTAGGCAGTAGGAAGTGATTAGGGGCTAGGATCTAGGGGCTAGGGAGAAATATCACGGCTTCGCCGTCCTATATTGACGCACGAAGTGCGTGATTCTTTTCACTAGCCGCTAGTCTCTATTCTCTAGTCTCTCGAATACTCATTGCTCACCGCTCATAGCTCATTGCTATTTCCTCGCCCCTCGCTCCTTTTTGTTATTTTATTAAGTGTTGAAGGAGATAAGTCATGACTTCAAGATTTTTGTTTTCTATTTCTGCGGCACTCCTTGCCGGAACCGCCGCCACCGCGGCAAGCATCACTCCCCAGCAGCCGGCGCTATCGGATGGCTGCTACCAGATTTCGAGCGCAGAGGAACTCTACGGCTTTGCCGCCATCGTGAACGGGACGGACGGATTCGCGAAGAACAAGTCCGCCTGCGGCAAACTCCTGAAGGATATCGTCGTGAACACGGATGTCCTCTATGCATCGGGATCCCTTAAAGACGAAAATGCTGCAAGTTTTGTTCCGTGGAACCCCATCGACAGTTTCGCGGGAACCTTCGACGGGAACGGGCACACCATCGCTGGCCTGTACAGGGACGTGTCCGACGAAGATGACGCCAAGGATGTCGGCTTCATCCGCACTCTCGTGGGAAATCCCGACGGGGAGACGGTGATAAAGAATCTAGGAATAATTGATTCCTACTTCGCGGTGAAAAGCTTGTACGTTGACGAGGTGGTAGGAATTTTTGCTGCCAAGGTGGTCGATTCCGATGCGAGCGACAACAAGGATTCCCATGTGAAAATCCTGAATTGCTTTAATATGTCGTCGGGCAATTACGGCGGTAGCAGGTTCATCAATCATCTGTTGTACGAAATTGACGAGCGTGTATCCGTCACAATCGAAAACTGCTACAATGTGCGCGGCGAAAAAATCCACGGATCGAATTACGGCTTGCTTGTCGTCAAGAATTCCTTTGTTCTGGGTTCGAATGAACAGGATGAAAAAGGGGGCATCAAGACCGCGAACGAGACACAGTTTGAAAACGGGACCGTGGCGCGCGCCCTGCACGAAGGGACCGACGGCTCTATTTGGGGTCAGGATGTCGGGACGGATGACTATCCGAACTTCTCGGGCGAAATCAAGAATTCCGCGGCGGCCAGGTACAGTGTGACGTTCCATACGTTCAATGGCGACACGGCCTCTTATTTCGACAGCTATATCTCCGGATTCAATACGGCCTTGCCCGATACCGTCGAAAAGGAAAACACGGTTTTCTTCGGCTGGTACGACAATTCCGCATTTGACGGAAACCCGTATAAGGTTATCAAGGATACGGCGAAAGGGAATCTCGAATATTGGGCGAAACTCAAGAACCGTTTCAATATCTATTTCCATTGCGGTGAAGGGAGATTTGATGGCGACTGGAATACAAGTAGCCTGATAAGCGAGATTTCGCGTGAAGACACGATTTTCAACTATATAGAAGGGGCCCAGGCATCGCTTCCATATACCGGCCTATCAAATGAGGGCTACGTTTTCTCTGGTTGGTATGATAACGAGGAATTGACGGGAGTGCCGGTTGATTCCATTGTAGGGACGGATGTGGGCGATAAGCATTTCTATGCATCCTGGTTCAAGATAAGCAAACCGGAGCGGGATGTTGCGGACAATTGCTATGCCATTTCGGACAAGGCGGAACTTTACGGTTTTGCGGCCATGGTCAGAGGGACGTATGGCGATGGGCAGGCTTCGCAGCCTAACCTTTGCGGCAAGCTCACGAAGGATATCGTGGTCAACGAGAATGTCTTGAAGCGCAACGGAACGCTTGACAGCTCCAGGATGTCGACGTTCATGCAGTGGACTCCGATAACTGTTTTCAGTGGGACGTTCGATGGGCAGGGGCATAAGATTTCCGGCCTGTATGGATCGCCGTTGTTCGGTTCCATTTATGCGGGCGAAGCCGGAAAACCGGTTGTCATCCGCAACGTGAAGGTGAACGATTCTTACGGAGCTAGTAGCGGTCTAGTGAGTTATGTCAATGACAGTACGATCTTATCTATGGACAATTGCCACTATAGCGGCTTTGTTTATGGTTGGCACGATAATGTGGCGGGTGGTCTTATTAATAGATCTTACGGCTACATCAATATGTTTAACAGCAGTTTTGAGGGAATCATTTTCTCCGACGCCCTTATGTTCGTGGGCGGCCTTGTAGGGGAATCCTACACCAACCTGGTTCTCATGCAGAGTTATATGAAGGGTACCATAAACCTTGTGAATACCATGCAAATGGTGGGGAGCAATACATATTCTAGGCTTTATGGCGCTGGCACCCTTGTTGGCCATATGACCGGCCATGCCTTTATAGCGAACAATTACAGCATCACCGATTTTACGGGAGAGACCCCGAGGGGCCATGCGGGCGGGCTGATTGGAAGCTTGAGTCTCTCGAGAGTGCTGGTCAGTAGGACGGATGTCGTTGAATACCGTATATTGCGCTCCTTTGTCCTCAACAACTACAATAAGGGATCTATGCCTGCAGATGCCGATATTACTGATTTAAGCGAACAAGTGGTTGTCGACAACAATTTCTATTTGGGGGGTGGCTTGTCGGATTCCTGCGGAGCGACTCCCGTTGCGGAAGCCGCCTTCACGGATGGCACTTTGCAAAACGCCCTCCACGATTACGTCCAGAAAGACAGCTCCGGCAATGCGGTCGCGCAGGGCATCACCGGCGATATCTGGACCCAGGGCGCAGAATATCCCGAATTCGCCCAGCCGGAAAAGATTAACGCAGTTGTTCTCGAAGGGGATACCTTGGGCGTCCTCAATAGCCCCATTCTCGTTTACAAGCCGGGTCAAACCTTCGAGCTGCCGCCGCTTGAACATGGGAGTATCATATTCAAAGGTTGGTATGCCACGCCGGACTTCTCTGGCGATACAGTTGTCGGCATTGCCGCAACGGATGCGGGTGACAAGGTTTTCTATGCGGATTGGGACATTGCGAAATTCCAGGTGGCCGTCGGTTCGAACTCGCCCGGTGGCAGGGTAGGGTTAAGGGCAAACGGCAGCACTAACTTCTCGCAATATGTTTCCAGCACGGTCCCGTATGGGACCACAGTGACTGCGAGCGCGGATGCGTATGATGGTTATGTTTTTGTAGAATGGAACAATGACATTTGTGGCAAAAAGGCGACTTGTACGTTCACCGTGACGGAAGACATTGCGTTTACTGCGTCCTTCGATAAACTGAGCAGCAGTTCTGCGGCCTCGAGCAGCTCTGTGGCGTCCAGCTCCAGCGTCTCTTCGAGCAGTTCTGCAAAGCCCGTTTCCAGCAGCGTGCAATCGAGTTCCAGCTCCGCCAAGTCCAGCAGTTCTGTGAAATCCAGTTCGAGCCGCGCCAAGTCCAGCTCCAGCAAGGCTAAGAGCAGTTCTAGCAAGGCCAAGTCGAGTTCCAGCAAGGGCAAGGATGCAATTGTTGCTGCTGCCCAGGTGCCGCAGTTCATGCTCACGGCTGTGGGCCGCGATATCCAGGTGGCCGGTGCCCGCGTGGGGGCTGCCTATGCTGTGCTCGACATGCAGGGCCGCGTGATTGCCAACGGCCATGTAAATGCCTCGAATTTCACTATCCGCATGGATCGCTCTGCGACGTACCTGGTGCGTATCGGCAATCAGACGCAGAGAGTGGTAATTAGGGATTAGACGAGAGACGAGATAAACGATACTAGGCACTTTAGTGCCTTAGTAGAGTTATCCTCTATGAGGAGAACGCCGCTGCGCGGCTACAGACGAGAGGAAAAAGTAGGCGTAGGTTTGTCATTGCGAAGGGCGAATAGCCCTGAAGCAATCTCTAGATATGAGTTAGGGATTAGGATCTAGGGTTTAGGGAGAAATATCACGGCTTCGCCGTCTGTTATAACACACGAAGTGCGTGATTCTTTTCACTAGCCTCCAGTCTCTATTCTCTATTCTCTCAAAGACTCACCGCTCATAGCTCATACCTCATCGCTCACTGCTCGAGCCTGGAGCCCGTTGTGGACAATTCGCTGTTTTTCCCTGATTCGGGCTTACTCCTTGATTGCAACTCTTTGAGTGTCAACGCTTTTTTTTTGTGACGCTATAGCAGACTATCTTGTGGATAGGATGTTGATAAATGTTGAAGGTGTGAATTGATGTTGAAGGTTCGGCCTTAGAGTTCGTTCAGGTCGATGATTTCGGTTTCTTCTGCTGTGTCCGTCTGTTCGGGGGCGGGAGGCGCGGGTGGCTGCACCGGCGCCGTTTGCGGATTGGCGGAGTCTGCGTTCGCACCTTCCGGGACGGATGTCCCGGCGCTGTCGCTGGTTGTCGGGTCCAGGGCAATCGCTGCGGGCATGGCCGCGATGTTCTCGCCGTCGATTTCGGGCACATCGCCCAGCAATTCATCTTCGAGGATGGCAGCCTGCGAGTCGGGCGGGAGTTCCGCAATTTTGGATGCGGCTTGCGCCCCGACGACGGGGACGAGCGGCTGCAGTATTGCGGGGAGCCTGTTTTTCGGGCCGCCCTTCGCATCCTTCGCGGTCAGGTCGAGCCCGTTGTTGCGGTAGAACTGGATGTCCCCGAGCACCTGTTCCGTCCAAGACCTCCGCATGGGGTCTTTGCGCCAGTCCTTTGGCGAGGAGCGCGGCGGGTTCAGTGGATAGAACTGGATGATGGCGTCTTCGACGGGTATCCCCGCGTCGAGTTCCTTCTTGAGGGCTTCGGCGCCTATGTAAATCTGTTCGAGCCCGGTCCCTTCTTTCAGCGCGAGCATCCCTTTGTGCTTCGCGTCTTTCTCGTAGTTCATCCGGAAGTCGGACACGTGCTTCACGAGCGACATGAGCAGCGCCGGGTCCACTTCGTGCATGTAGGCCGCTTCCATGACGGGCAGGCTCGAAAGCTGTTCCCCGTTCCAGGGAGTGCCCAGGTAGACGATTTGCAGCAGGTGGCGGCTACCTTTGCTCGTGAGTGTCACCAGGTAGCGCTTGCCGAGTGTGCGCCTGAGTTTCTTGAGGATGCGGATGCCGCGGTTCTTGAATTGCCTGTAGCCGACGAACGTTATGCCGAGCGTGTCTTTGACGTGTTCGAGGTGGGGCGTTGTCGCTTGCCGGACTTCTTTGTTGTATATCCGGAGGACAGCGGGGAGGATATAGACCAGTTCGGGCGTGGCGGTACTGTCCAGACCCCCTTCGCCCAAGACAAAGTCGCCCTTCTTCAGGAGTTCTGTTACCTTGTTCATGGCATACTCCTGGAACACGGCTTCCTCGTCAATGGGCTTTTGCGGTTTGGGCGGAGTAAGGATACTTGCAACCGAGAGCGCCAAGATCAGGAGCGGGAGAGTGATGCTCAGGATTTTCACTTTGCGGCTGTAGCGGAAAATGCGCCACCAGCTACGCGCCTTGGGCGACCTCAATAAGACGAGGACGATGGTTCCAAAGATGATTGTCCAGATGACAAGGTAAATCACGAAACCAATATAGGCAAAAAAGGCGTGGTCCGTAAGAAGATTTCTTATATTAGGGGCATGATAGATGCCTTGAAGAATATCGTCGTGATTGGTGACCGAGTCCTCATTAAGCCATTGGAAGCCTCCAACCGCACAGGCGGTGGCCTGTACTTGCCCCCGAGCGTCAAGGAACGCGACGCCGTGCATACGGGCGTCGTCATGCGTGTGGGCCCCGGCTTCCCGATTCCCGCGAACCAGGACCCTGATTCCGTGTTCCGTGGCGAGCCGGCGGAAAAGGTGAACTATGTGCCGCTCCAGGTCCGCGAAGGCGACGAGGCCCTGTACCTCCACCAGAACGGCTACGAAATCGAAGTCAACGGGGAACGCTACGTCATCGTCTCGCAGAATGCGATTCTGCTCGTGGTGCGCAACGACCTTACCGACCTCGACATCGGCATAGACGGCATCTAGGCCGCGCCGCTAGTCGTTCTTGATGCAACGGACATGGAAGCGATCGCTTTCTTCGGGGATGCCTCCAACGGCAAGGAATATTCCTGGCCATGAGATATCGAACGAATATGCCGATACGTTCTTGTTTGCCGTGTATGACCAGACAGATGACATTTCATCTGCGCCCTGAGAGGGCCAGGCGGTAAAGGACACATACGGGTCTTCAGAAACGAATGGTTTGAGGTAAGGTCGATGTTCCTCTTCCGTTGCGTAAAGTGGCATAGGGAGTACTATGGGATGTATTCCAAATCCAGAAGGATCGCCGAATGTTGAGAAGAAGATTAGATGGTTGTCGTTGTCATTTTCAGGATACCTAAAGTCATAATTCTTTTCGAAAAGTTCTATCCATTTTTTCCAGTCCTTGGTAGACGGAATTCTCCATCCGTCAGGGCATATTCCCTGCATCTTTGTCGTGTCTGTAATGTCCTGTAGCTTGTCCCAGTCTATTTTTCTCTCGTCGCTTTTGCATGCCGACATGAATGCTGCCGTGTCCGAGATGGAGTTACATTCGAACGTGCATTTGTCGTGCAATTTGTAGAAATCGTATTCAGGGGTATTGTATTCTTCATAGGTCAACACTTTCTTAATGGAGTCAAGAAAAGCAAAGGTGGAATCGGTACAGGATTGATAGCAATATGCCGCCTTGAACTCTGTGCATTCATCGAAGTTGGGAAGCCTGTAGAAAGAAGAGTCTATGCCAAGGGCTGTCTGCAAGGTATATTCCCTTCCGTAGTACTTGCAATAAAATGGGTCTTCTTCGTAGGGGCGGAATAATTCTCGCGAACAGTGGGAACCGTCTGCTGCATAGGCCAGGTCTTCGGCCATCCATGTTTGCGTGGTTCCGTCCATGTCGATGGTTACGGTCTTGTAGACATTCCCGTCGCGCGAGTCAACAATGGAGTCGATCGAATGCGGTATCGGCTTGATGGTAACCTTCCATGATCCCGAACGGCAAATGACGTGCAGGTTCTCCTTGTTCAATTCAACCATTTTTCCTTCTTCTGCATTTGTGCATTGACCGGCCTTGTGCATGGCTGCAACTAAGTTTATGTAGAATTGGTTTAATTTTTGGTCTTCCTGGAATGCGCTTGCCCAGGGCTCTCCCGTCCGATTGACTATTTCCAAATTTATTTTCTCAATGTTGGTTATATACTTCAGCAAGGTATCAAGAAAGATGTATGTTACGCCTTCAAAGGTGCCATTTTGGGAGAAGCTAGAAATAAGAACATTTTCCTCGTCCTTTTCCAATAATTGCGATAACGCGTTTTCTATAAACGCATGGTTTGAATCGTCGAAAGTTTTTTCTTTATCGAAATGAGAGAAGGTGTCATATATTCCGAGCGATTCCAGGAGTTCGGCTTCCGCTTTTTGTTTCTTATTTGCGAAGGTCATGCTGTCTAGAGCCTCGTCTCTCACGCGGTAGCTTACAAAGTCTGTAAGCGTGTTGATGTAAATGCTTCCGGAATCACGTAAATCGACCATGGCTCGTTTTGTCGTGATTCCCGAGAAAGATTTTCGGTATCCCAGTTCTATTAGGACATACGGGCTTTTGAACGGGATGCTGTCAAACTGAAATTGGTATGCGGCATATGGATCCATTGATGTTCTGTATGGATTGATTGACAGTACCGCGTTCCCTGTTTCATTTAGATATGTGGAATCAAGCTCGTATATCATTGCCATGTCGAATGGCTGGCTTGCCGACATGCTGATGCTTGTGTCAGAGAAAAATGCCCTTTTTGGAGCAGATGCTCTGAAATAGATAACCTTTTGGATATTGGTCGTTTTTTGCGACGAGTCCTTATCGGTTGTTGACGTGTCCTGGTTGGCGATGTAGTCTGTCTCTTCGGAAGCTCCTCCCATTATAGAGATGGGCTTGTCTTCGTTGTCGCTGCATGCTGCCAATGCCATTAGCAGGGCTGCACACCCGATGATTGATTTCTTGTTGAGTGTAAACATGGTTCCCTCCTATCCTTTTTTAATTTCTGATTTGTTTGTCATCGGGAAGAACTGGACGTTCAGGCGGTACACCTCGTCGCTGTCCTTTTCCTTGGTGGCGATTTCAATGATTCTTTTGCGGAATGCCGCGATTTCTTCGACAATCTCGTGGTAGGCATTGCGCGTGATGCCGAGAGTGATGCCCGAAAAGTGGCGTTCGTCTTGCGGTACGCCCTCGATAGCCTCCAGTGCGAACTCGCCCATTTGCCGGTGCATCCCGCGGATGGCGACGGCTGCGGCACCTAGGGGCCCTGTTGTCACCACGCGATCGGTCTGTACGTAGTTGTCGTGCTCGTCTTTCTGCAGCAGGTCCGCCTTGACAAGGAAGTTGAGCGATTCGCTCACTTCGGCAGCGCTGATTTTGGGGCGGCATGCGTGGGCGAGCGCAAGTGGCTTCGCTCCCGGCATCGCGGGAGCAAGTTCACGGAGCACCGGGTTTTTCCAGCTATCGAAATAGCGGAAGGCGTCGCCCTCGATGATTTTTGCCTTGTTCTGGTTTGCGATGGCGAGCATCCTGTTGAAAGCGTCCTTCTTGGCCTTGTCGGTTTTGGCGTGGTCGAACTGCGTCATTTCGCGGAAGTACTCGCGGCGCTGTCCCGTGAGGTGCATGGCGTCGGCCACGCGTTCTACGGCGTCCTCGCTCAGGCTGAACTGCCCTTCGCTTATGTATTTGAGATAGACCGACGAAGTGAATCCCGCTTTCTTTGTGAATTCACGCCAGGTGAAAGCGGTCTTTTCCTTTTTTTCGGCATAGTAGTCGGCGATGTATTGCCGGTATCCCGTGTATTCAAATATGTCCTTCATGGACCCTCCTTCCAACATCTCGATGGTTCGATTCTGTCGGATTTGTTTTAAACATAAACAAAAAAAATTCAAAAGTCAATACTTTCACAATGCAAAAAGTGTATTTTCACGCAAAAATAAGCAATTTTTTATATATCGTATAAAAAATTGTGATTTTTCACAATGCAAAATGACAAAAAAAGGGGGCCCTTTGCGGGGCCCCGATTGCCAAAATGATGTTTTGCCGTCGCAAAAAGCCTAGCCGTTGCCTCCCTGCGTCATCTTCTGGATGGTCTCGGTCAGTTTCCGGTTCAACTGGATGAGGTTCGTATGGATCTCCTTTATTTTCTTTAGCAGGGCGGCCGTGTTGTCGAACTTGTCCTTGACCACCTGCTGTGCGTTTGCGAGCGTCTTGGGATCGCAGAAAACGTTGTCTGCCGATGCCTTGAGCGCCTGGTAGATTGCCTTGCAGGCGCGGAGTTTCTGGTTCTCCTTTTCGGAGACTTCGCGGATTTCCTGCGCAATTTTTGCCAGCTGTTCACGTTTGTTCGCAATAATCTGGGGGTCGTTTTCCTTGACGATATAGGTGGGCAGTTTCGCGAATTCCTCGAAGCGTACCGAGGTGCCTGCGCGGACCGGGCCGGCCCTGTGTGCGTTCACGCCTTTCACTGCGGAGTCGATGCTGATGGTGCAAGTCGATGTCCCGTGGTAGTTGCACATGACGCGCTTCTCGATCATGTTCAATTCGTTGAACGGGTGGAAGTCTTCTTCGGTCTCGATGCGGTACAGCGGGACGTACAGGTGTACAGGTTCGCCGCTGATGGTAATCCTGTAGTAGAGGCACTGCTGGTTGTTGAGCGTGTGCGTGTCGTAGCAGTTGTTGCTTGTCCGGGAAATAAGGTCGATGCGGTAGGCGAGATCTTCGGTGTCGTAGTCCTGCTCGAACGCGCCGGGCACTTCCTTGAGCAACTGCTTGTGGAGGACTTCACTGTAGCTCTGCATGAGGATCCTGCTCGTGGAGGTCTTGCCCCATACAGCCGTGCCCAGGAGGAACGTGTCGGTGATGTTCGCTTCTTTCCTGCCGTTGAAGAATGCTGTCGCCTTGATGAGGTCGGTCAGCGACATCCATTGGCGGATGGAAATGTAGAGGTCGTTGTTGTCTGCGGCTTCGGAGAGTTGGCCGATGATGCCGAGAACATCTTCAGAAAGCGAGACTTGCTTGATTTCGCTCAGCCACTGGCGCCGTTCTTCGGTGGAGATGGTCAGTTCCGGGTCCACGGTGAAGTTCTCGATTTCAAACTGGTTCTGCAGCAGGTGGCACAGTGCAGGCGACGAGAGGCTTTCGGGGAGCGTGATGGTGAGCGTGATGCGGTCGGCCATGCCCGTCTGGCGCATTGCCGTTTCGGGGCGGATTTCGCCGAGGATAACCAGCGGGATATCTTCGCGGTCCTGGATGGCGACCTGGAGGTTGTGCTTGGTCGTTTCGCTTGCGGGGTTGAATCCCTTGAAGATAATTATGTCGTAGCCGGCGAGCTTTTCGGGGAAATCCATCTCCCTTTTGCCGAACTTGAGCACTTTCGGGTTGCGGAAGGTGGCGATGAGGCGCTTAGTCAGGAGGGACTTGCCCGAGCCGCAACGGCCGAAAATGTAGAAGGGTTCGCTGATGATTACGCCGAGGAAGGCGAGCTGGAAACAGAATTCGCGTTCGGGGATGCCGACAGAAAGGGATTGTACAAGTTTGGATATGCGTTCGGTAAGGGTCATTGGGTAATTCCTGGTACGATTATATTTACGTAATATAAAAATAATATTGTTTGAAAAAGTGGTTCAAGATGCTCCAGCATCGTTTTTTTTGTGGTCGTCCGGCTAGCGCAGGAGGGCCATGATTCTGGCTTCGGCTTCTGGGGTCACATTCACAGTTTGGGCAGCTACGAACAACTTGGCGTTCGCGGCAGAGTTCGGGCTAAGTCGGCAGGCGTCTTTTTCGGTGGTGATAACGTTATGCCCCTCTGCGAGCAGTTTGGATACAATGTTTTCGATTCCTGTGTCGTGGTCTCGCAGGGCGATGGCTTTTTGTATTTGCAGCTCTATGTGCTCCATGTCGTGGAAGAACCTTTGCGGGTCGCCGATTCCGGCCACGAGTGTGGCGGGGGCTCCGGGTGCATGGCCCTGGATGTTGCAAATTTGCTGTATGCAAAAGCGGACATCGGGGGTGGTGCCTGCGCAATTCAGCCGGAGTGCTATGTTCTTGTGGTCTTTGGCGAGGCTCCGTGCCCTGCCCGCGGGGAACAAGTCGGCGATGCCCTGCGGTTCATCGCCCCATTCAAGGCATATCGCCTTCGCGAATTGCAGGCGCGAATCTTCGAAGCCGTCGTCGCAGAGGATGATATCGAAATCCGGGTCCAGCTTGTGTGCGGCCGTGTAGCGGTTCCGCGTGGCAAGTACGGTGCAGCGGGGGAGTTTGTTCTTGAGCAGTTCGGCTTCGTCTTTTGCCGCCGCATGGCAGAGGACGGCGACTTTTTTCCCTTGGTCGCAAAGTTTGTTTGCGAGCCAGATGCAGAAGGGCGTCTTGCCCGCACCGCCGTTACGGTATGCCCCGACAATCACGACTTGGGCGTGCGATGTCGGCCGGCCGGGCCTAAGGCACAGCCGGTGGTGTATAACGTAAGCGGCGCGGTACAGCGCTGCTAAGGGGTACAGTAGCAAGTTTCTTTTTTTAGAGGCCAATATCGTTGCGCTTCTGCTGCAGGAACAAGTCTGCAAGGACCAAAGCCGCCATGCTTTCGACAATCACGGGGGCGCGCACGGCGACGCAGGGGTCGTGACGGCCCTTCGCGGCGAGCGTTCCGTTTTCGCCTTCGCGGCTTGCGGTGTTCTGCTCCTGGGAAATCGTCGGCGTGGGCTTGAACGCGAGCCTGCACACGATGGGTTCACCGTTCGAGATGCCGCCAAGGCTTCCGCCGGCGTTGTTCGTGCGCGTGTGGAACCCGGTTTCGTCGTGGTAAATCTCGTCGTTGTGTTCGCTGCCGTACATGCGGGCGGCCTTGAACCCGCTCCCGATTTCGAAACCCTTGCAGGCCGGGATGCTGAGCATCGCCTGCGCGAGCAGCGCGTCGAGGCGGTTGAACACCGGCTCGCCGAGGCCCTTGGGCGGGTTTCTCACCAGGAGCGTGATGGTGCCGCCAACGCTGTCGGCTTTTTGCCGTGCCCCGAGGACGACCTGTTCCATCGCGTCGCTTGCGGCCTTGTCGGGGCAGCGCACGGGGCTTGCTTCGATTTGTTCCAGAGAAACTTTGTCCATGTCGACCTCGGGGCAGTCCACCTCGCCAATGGACGATACCCATGCGAGGATTTCGGTGCCTGCGACCTTGTTCAAAAGGATGCGGGCGACTTCTCCGGCGGCCACGCGGCCAATCGTCTCGCGGGCGGAACTGCGGCCACCGCCGCGGTAGTCCCTGAAGCCATACTTGATGTCATAGCACAGGTCCGCATGTCCCGGACGGTACCATTTGGCAATTTCGGAATAGTCACCGCTGCGCTGGTCCTCGTTGAAGACGGCGAAGCAGATGGGGGTTCCCGTCGTCTTGCCTTCGAAGACGCCCGAAAGGATTTTCACCTGGTCTTTTTCGGCGCGGGGGGTGGTCATTTTGCTCTGTCCGGGGCGCCTGCGATCGAGCGCTTTTTGGATGTCGGCTTCGCAAATGGGCAGGCCTGCGGGGCACCCGTCGAGGACGGCTCCGACCGCGGGACCATGTGATTCACCCCACGTGGATATTGCAAAAATGTTACCAAATGTGCTAAACATGATAAAAATATAGATAAAGGAGCCATTTTTTTACAAAAAGGGTGCTTTTTCGCCTAAAGTTTATTATGTTTTACATTGGTTTTAGGAGAATTGCGTGTTTAGAAACGGATTTATAGCCACACTGATTGTGCTGGCGCTTTCTATGGAAGCGCTAGCACAGCATGTTACCTCTTTTGCGGGTATCCCTTTCGGGTCTACCCGTGAGACTGTTATCGAAGAGGTGATGAAGCTGGGTTACGAGCCCTACGGACGTAGCGGCGAGGGCGAGCGTGTGGTGATTCCCGTTTACATGCTCGCCGATTTGCCTGTGCAGGTGGACTTCATTTTCAACAAGAACGACAAGTTCTATGCCTTCGAGGTGAGGACCGGCCGGGTCGAACGCGCTAGGCTCTCCAAATCGTTCGAAGCGGTAGCCTACATGTCGGACCAGTTCACGGCAAAGTACGGGCAATCCTCCCAGGACCCCACCCTTAAAGATACAGACCTGCGCGAGGGCATCCACAATCTGTACCAGCAGTGGTTCTCCGTAAAGGCGCTGGATATCTATACCGCTATAGTCCAGAAGGACGGCCGCTATTTCGCTATCGGTACCGTGACGCATCGTGGTTTGGCCAAAGAAGCGAACATAATGCGCAAGAAACCATCTAGCAGCCAGTCTTCGGCATTCTAGCAAAAGAATCGCTTGTTATAACTTCCCAACTATCAAGGACTTAGCCCCGAGGTTCGGGCTTTTTTTGTATTTGGGCCCTAGGGCAAAGTTTGGGCGTATCCGGCGATGTCGACCATCTCGTCGAGCGGGATTTCGTCGTAGTAGGCCTGCATGTTGCGCTCTTCGTCGCCGAAGTTCATCTGGTGCCAGAACGTGGGCATGTCGTTGCGGGCGCGCTGGCCGATGAATGTTCCACCGCTTCCTGGGGTGAAGTTGATGCGGTGACCGTCTTCGCCGTGGCAGGGCCTACAGTTCTGGTAGAACAGCTTAGCTCCGCGCTTGATGTCGGCGCCTTTAATCTTCCCGTCCTTGTCCAGCAGTTTGTAGACAAGGTATGCCATTCGTTTGTCCTCAATGGTGAGTGTGTCGCCCTCGGAACCGGGAGCCGGCGCCTCTGCCTTCGCTGCACTCGCCGTTCTCCCTGCCTTCGCGCTTTCGCGGGAGGTGGGCTCCTTTTGGGGCGGTGGCGAAGCCACGCTTGCCGCGGCGAGACCCAGGAGAGTCCCGTAGACCAGCAGTTGCAGGCCCAGTGAGGCGGGGAAAAGCGGATGGTTGCGCATGGGAAAGAATATACAATATTGATTAGGTTGTGGGAGATGGGAAAAAATTGTCAGGCAGATAATCTATATTCGAGGTATGCGTTACACGTTTTTCTTTGTGGTGGCTTTCGCTGCCCTGCAAGCCTTCGGAGCTTCTTCTATGGACAACTGCCTTTTCAATGGCCGCTGGGAAATTTCTGCGGACCGCGCGCGCACGAGCGCTCCTGCCGCCACGGTCCAGTTTATTGCAAGTGCCAAGTCGCTTTCGTTCGACCTCGAGGGAACAAGTCGCTGGCGCCTGGATGTGGACGGCACTCCCAAGGAATATTTTGTGACGGGCGACGAACGTACGGTCAAGGTCGTGAAGGGTCTGGACGGCGAAAAGCACCGCTACCGCCTCATCAAGATTAGCGAGACGAATCCGGGCTTTGTTAGTTTATATAAAGTATCCCTGGACAAGGGTGGCCAGTTTTTTGAGAAACCTGCCGCGCCTGCTCGCCGCATCGAGTTCATCGGGGACTCGTTCACGGTGGGGTTTGGTTGCGAGGGTGGCCCAGGCGATAGCCCCGATCTCGAATTCGAAAAGACGAACTCCTCCTTGAGCTACGCCTTCTTGCTTGCAGATGGGTTCAAGGCCGACTTCCAGGTGAACGCCTTCAGCGGCCGCGGGCTTGTGCGCAACTATGCGAACATTGTCCCGGAATGGACTATCGAGAAACTTTACCGCTACACGGTTCCGGGGGCAGCCCCTTCGGAGCCGGATGCAGCGCTTTACGACATGGGTAGCTTCCACCCCCAGGTAGTGGTTCTCTTCATCGGCATCAACGATTTCCAGGGCGAACCTCCCTATGCGGACAAGGGAAAATTCAAGAAGGCTTACGTCGATTTTCTGGATAAATTGCGTGCCGCCCACCCCGGCGTGAAGTTTTTGCTCGTTTCTACCAAAGTATGGCCGAACGACGATTTGACCCCCACGGTCAAGGCCATTTACGACTCCCAGGTGGCCTCCGGACGCTCCGATTTGGAGTTTTTGGCCATTCAGACCGAAAATTCGGCCCTTTTGGGGCACCCTTCTGTCCATTCTCACCGCGAAATGGCCAATACTATGCGCCCAATTGTGGCAAAATTGGCAAAATGGTTGAGTCGCTAACGCAAAATTTTATTTATCTTTAACCTCAAGGTATAATTTTGGGGATACCCGCATGTCAAAGATAATGGAAAAGATATACGCCCTCTTTAGGATGAACATCCTGATCTTTGTGCTGTTGCTTGTGACCGTGATAGCCCTGTTCGCCTATCGTAACGGTCTCGACGACATCGTGTTCCTCAATCTCGCCGATTACCCCTACATTATCGCCCAGACGGACTCCGTCGACGGCGGCTCGTCGGCTATCGCGATGGAGCGTACGGACTCCTCCATCATCGTGGACTACGAGCTCCGCGAGGGGTATGCCTACCCGTATGCCGGCGTCAAGATATTCCTCGGCGACGGCAAGACCCGCGGTAAGGACCTTTCCCGCTACGATAGTATCTTCGTGTGGGTGAAGCCCCGTGGCGAAGGTACGGTCCGCCTGTACATGCGCGGCTACGACAGCGCGTTCTACCGTGCCGAAGACGAGACCTCCCTCAAGTTCAACGAAATCGAATTTTTCCCGCTCGAAGAGACCTATCCGGCGGTGTTTGTCCCGCAGGAATTCCGCGTGGCGAGCTGGTGGGTCGCCCAGAACGCTATCAATGTGCACAAGGCCCGTGTCGACCTGAGCAATGTCCCGCTTATCGAAATCCAGACGGGCACCAATGCTCCGCTTGGTTACGGTACCCTCGAAATCAAGGGGCTCTGCTTCAAGGGCAAAAAGATTGCAAAACTCGACCTCGTTTCTATCCTGGTCGCTCTCTGGTTTGTCTCCTTCCTCATCATCTTGATTATCCGCTTCTTCGACTATAGCCGCGAACGCGCCAAGGAGAAGAAGAAGCGAGAGGAACTCGAGAAGAACCTCCGCGCCCTGGAAATCGAGAAGTCCGAGTACGAACGCTCCAGCAAGGAAGACCCGCTCACGGGTTGCCTCAACCGCGCCGGTTTCAGCAGCGTGCTCATGCGCGAGCAGGAGAACCTGAGCAAGAATGGCCGTCCGGTCTCGTTCGTGATGCTGGATATCGACCACTTCAAGCATATCAACGACACCTACGGCCACCAGGTCGGCGACGAGGTGCTGGTGAACTTGACAAAACTTATCCAGGGCAAGATCCGTAATACCGATGCCTTGGTACGTTGGGGCGGCGAAGAATTCGTGGTGCTCTGCGGCGACACGCCTATCCAGAATGCCCAGTTCCTTGCCGAAAAGCTCCGCATTGCAATTGAAAATACCGTGCTCATCAAGCAGCAGCAGGTGACCTGCTCCTTCGGTATTGCCGAGATGATTCCCGACGAAGACCCGAAGCGCCTGTTCGAGCGCGCCGACAAGGCTCTCTATGCGTCGAAGGAAGGTGGCCGTAATCGCGTTACGAGCGCCACATATAAGCGTACCCGCTAAATTATTGGTCTGCGGCGCCCTCGTGGCGTCGTTTTCCGCATGCACGGGGAACCGGTCCGATTCCCCGGACCTCGGTGTCGGGTTCAGGCCCGTCCAGCTGCACTGGTCTGCTGCCGAGGGGGTCGACCCGGATGCAGAAATGCCGGGCAAGGACGAATGCGTGATTCGCGTCACGGCTGCGGTGATGGCTGCTCCCGAGGTTCACGCTTCCAAGGTTGCCGAACTGGAGTACTCGGCTACCTTCGCTCCCGACAGGGAAAGGGCCGAATGGTTCGTTTTCAAGGGAAATTGCCGGAACATGGCGGCCAAGGGAGCTCCCGAATGCCACTGGACGGCCGAGTGTGGTCCTAGAAAAGTCGTTGTAAATTTCCACAACGAACTCTAGGGGGGGTGACTCGTTTTTTTTAGTTTACAAAAGTATCTTTATCATGAGGGTCTTAGGTTGGGTTAAAACCTTGCTTTTTAACGAAATAAAGGACCGATAGTGAAACCGATTTTTGAATACACGGATTACCGCGAGTGGATACGTGACGCTTTTGAGGATTTCAAAAAGCGCAAATCCGTCGTATCGTGGCGTTACATGGCGATGAAGCTAGACGCCGACCCCGGTAACCTGCTGCGCGTTTCCCAGAGCAAGATCCATCTTTCGGTGAACCTGATCAAGCCCATGGCCGAATTTTTTGGCCTAGACGAGAAGGAAACGGCATACTGGACCGAACTTGTGCATTTTGGCAGGGCCAAAACCGACTCCGAAGCCCTGAACCATTACGAGAAGATGCAGATGCTCAAGGGCATCCCCCTGAAGCGCCTCGCCAAAAAAGAACTCGAATTTTACAGACATTGGTATTATAACGCGATACGTTCCATCATTGGAATATGTAAATTCAAAGATGATTATGAGGGTCTAGCGGAGAGCTGTACACCGGCGATTACGGTGGAACAGGCAAAGGAGTCTATCCAGTTGCTGCACGACCTGAATATGATATCTACGGATAGGGACGGCTTCTGGAAAGTCAACGACACCTTCGTAAGTACGGGAGGCAACTGGCGGTCCGAAGCGGTCCGTGCCTTCCAGAAGGAAACCATCCGATTGGCCGGGGAATCCCTGGAGCGCCACGCGCCGCCGCTGAGGGATATCAGCACGGTGACCATGACCTTCAACATGGACGACATCGCCCTTATTCGTGAAAAGATCAAGGAGTTCCGTTCGGAGCTTCTGAGGTTGTCGCAGGAAGGTACCGGCGACAACACGGTATTCCAGCTGAACGTTCAATTGTTCCCGCTGGGATTTGTGAAGAAGTTGCAGGAGAGAGAAAAATGAAAAAGGCATTTATCTTTCTGCCCTGGGTCTTTTTGCTCTTGTGCTGTTCCGAAACCGAGACCGCTGGTGGCCCCGGAAGTGAAACAACCAACGGCATCGTGGCCTACGTAGACGGTGCGCCGGCGGCTTTCGCAGGCGTGGCTCTCCGACGTGTTGACCAGAAGGCCTCTCTTGCTGCGCTTGAAAATTCTGTAATCCAGCCGGATTTCTTTGCCGATTCCAACGGCCGCTTTATCTTGGACACGGTCTCTTCCGACGAAGAATTCCGCATGACCGTGGTGAGCGTCGGTGCCGCATTCTCCAAGACATTCTCCGCCAAGGAACTTTCCAAGCTGGACTCCATTGAACTGACTGCCACGGGCTCCGTGTCGGGCGCTGTCGACCTCCCGAAGGGAAGCGAATATGCGTGGGTCGGTGTCTATGGCATGGACATGCTCGTGAAGACGGATGCCGAAGGCAAGTTCGCTTTGCCGACGGTCCCCTCCGGTGATTCCCTGAAACTGTATTTCGCCGAGGAAAGCTACGACTCGGTGTACGAAAGCCACAAGGTCGAAGTCCAGCCTTACGGCATGGAAACGGTGAACCTGAAGACGGAAGGCATTGTCGCCGTGTCGAAAGGCAAGCCTGTGCCCTTCGCTTCCGTGGCTGTGCGCTCGGTGGACCAGATGGTCGAAGATACATCCCTCACGAATTCGATTGTCGTTTCCGAAATTCGTGCGGATTCCAATGGCCGCTTTGTGCTCGACAGCCTGAAGAAAGGCGATTACCGCCTTACCGTGGTGGATAACGGCATCGCCTATTCCAAGGTGCTTTCTAGCAAGGAAATAGAAAAACTTGACACTGTAGAGCTGTCCGCGACGGGGTCCCTTGTCGGGCGCGTGACTCTCCGCAGCGACATGTTCTTCGCCTACGTGGGCGTACGCGGGCTGGATGTGCTCGTGAAGACGGATTTCAACGGAAGTTATGTATTCCCCGCCCTCCCGGTGGGTGATTCGGTGGAACTCTATTTTGTTGATAAAAAGATGAACAAACTTCCTGTAGAAGTGAAGGTGGTTGTCGACGAGAACACTGCTGATTTCCACGCTCCCTCCATGACGCTGCAAAACTTTGAAGATTCCTTTGACTATTGGTACACGGGCATGGACTCCCTGGGTTCGTCTTTGACGCCAAACCCCAAGGATTCTTCTATCAAAAAGGGTGTCGAGTACGATTCTACGCGCAAGTCCAACGTGTTCCATGGACAGTACTGGCTGTGGAATTCTTCGTATGCCTGGGTGCTGGTGGGAACCAACCTGCAGGACAAGGCATGGAACCTTTCGCTGCTCGATTCCATCGTCTTCTATGCAAAGGGTGACGGCCAGATTCGCGTTGCTGTCGAAAACTGGGACAAGGTCTCCGAAGAACTCGGCATGAACTTGAAGGCCGCGTCCGTGTGGATGGACCTTGATACGGCGAAGTGGCAGCGTTACGTGGTCGAACCTTCCGACCTTATCATAAATGCACTTGACAACGTTGACGGCCTGAAACCTTGGACTTACGTCAGGGGCTGGGTGAAGCAACTCCACTTCTTTGCCCAAGGCGGTTCCAACTTCTACATAGACGACATCAAGCTGTACGGCGTGCTGTTTTAGTAAATCGCGCCGTTTCCGCTTATTTTCTTATTAACTGGGCGTCTTAGGGTGAATCTTTCGCCTTTGGCGCCCTTTTCGTAACACCGATAATTAAGTATCTTTGTATCGTTATGCAGAGCTTAGAAAAAGAAGCGGCTGTTGCCGTCCAGTATCTTTCCACGATTTCCAAGGAAGTCGAAGCGAAGTTTGAAGAATTTCTTCCCAGTGAAAAGGAACGTCCCTGCCGCCTCCACGAGGCCATGCGGTATTCCATGTTCGCTGGCGGCAAGCGCTTGCGTCCGGCACTTGTACGTGCCGCGTTCGACCTGTTCGGGGGCAAGGGTGAGTCCGTTTGGTACGCCATGAGCGCCCTCGAGATGCTTCACACGTTCTCGCTGATTCACGACGACCTGCCCTGCATCGACAACGACGATTTCCGTCGCGGCAAGCCGACATCGCACAAGCAGTTCGGCGAGGCGACTGCCGTGATGGCGGGCGATGCCCTGTGCGTCCTTGCTTTTGAACTGATGGGCAAGACAGGCAATGCGAAGGCGATAGAGGTTCTTGCGCACCTGCTTGGCACTTTCGGTATGATTGGCGGTGAGATGATTGATATCGAGTGCGAGGGCAAGAAGGTGGACCTCGAAATCGTCGATTACATCCACTACCACAAGACGGCGGCCCTCATCGAAGCCTCGCTCGAGGTCGGTGCGCTTTTGGCGGGCGCCTCGGACAAGGACGTGGAAACTATTCGCAAGTATGGTCGCTCCATCGGGCTTGCTTTCCAGATTGTCGATGACATTTTGGATATCGTTTCTACGACAGAGGAACTCGGCAAGGATGCCGGTTCCGATGTGGAAAGGGGCAAGGCGACCTATCCTGCGCTGCTCGGCCTTGAAAAGTCCCGTGAACGGGCGAGGGAACTCTACGAGGAGTCCATCGCTGCTCTGGATGCCCTCGATTGTGACACCTCCCTCTTCCGCGCCATTGCCGCATTCATCATTACCCGCGTAAAATGAAAGATTTGAAAGACATAAAGTCGCCTGCGGATATCAGGCAGTGTTCCGTCGAAGAACTGCAACAGCTTGCCAAGCAGGTCCGCGAGACGATTATTAGTCAGGTTGCTAAGCACGGCGGACACCTGGCGTCCAGCCTGGGCGTTGTCGAGCTTACGCTCGCCTTGCATTACGTTTTTGATACTCCTGACGACAAACTTATTTGGGACGTGGGCCACCAGGCTTACGTGCACAAGCTGATTACCGGCCGCTACGAGAAGTTCGGCACGCTGCGTCAGAAGGGCGGCATTTCCGGATTCCTGAAGCGCAACGAGAGCGAGTACGACTGCTTCGGTGCGGGGCACGCTTCTACGTCGATTTCTGCGGCGCTCGGCTTTGCCGCTGCGCGCAACCAGCTTGGCCGCAAGAACAACGTGGTCGCCATCATCGGCGACGGCTCCATGACAGGCGGCATGGCCTACGAGGCCATCAACAACGTGGGTATTTCCAAGCACAACATGACCATCATCTTGAACGACAACAAGATGAGCATCGCTCCGAATGTCGGGGAATTCAGCAAGTACCTGAACCGTATCATTTCGGACCCGGTCTACAACAAGATGCGCAGTGACTTGGACCGCCTGATGACGCGCCTCCCTGGCGTGCTCGGCTTACGCTTCCGCGATTTGTTCTTGCAGGCGGAGAAGGCGGCGAAGATGGTCGTGAAGCCCGGCCGCTTTTTCGAAGACTTGGGCATCCGCTATTTTGGCCCGATCGACGGCCACGATATCAACGAATTGATCATGCTCCTCAAGCGAGTCAAGGTGCAGCCGGGGCCGTGCCTCGTGCATATCTTGACCGAGAAGGGCCGTGGGCTCGATGCTGCCGTGAAGAACCCGACCAAGTGGCACGGCACGGGGCCGTTCGACCCCGAGAGCGGGCTTCCGCTCCACCCCGGCAACATGAACCCGTCCCTCACCAGTGTGTTCGGCAATACCTTGCTTGAACTGGCGAAGAAGGACGAACGCATCATGGGCATCACGGCAGCCATGCCGACGGGCTGCGGAATGGACATTGTCGCGAAGGAACTGCCGGACCGCGTCGTGGACGTGGGCATTGCCGAAGAACATGCCGTGACTTTTGCCGCAGGCCTTGCCTGTGACGGCATCATTCCTGTCGTAGCCATCTATTCGTCGTTCATGCAGCGCGCATACGACCAGATGATGCACGATGTGGCTTTACAGAATTTGCACGTGGTGTTCGTGCTCGACCGTGCTGGCCTTGTAGGTGCCGACGGCCCCACGCACCATGGCGCCTTCGACCTCACCTTCATGCGTTCCGTCCCTGGCCTGACTATCATGGCGCCGTCGAACGAGAACGAACTGCGCGACATGGTTGTCGCCTCCATTGGCATGGAGGGCCCGGTGGCTATCCGCTACCCGCGCGGGGTCTCTCTTGAAAAAGAACTCAAGCCTGCGACGGGCGAGTTCGACTATGTGTTGCCCAAGGTGCTGGAACAGGGTTCCGATATCCTGTTGCTCGGTGCCGGCTTTATGACGAACGAACTGAAGCGCACTGCCGAAGTGCTGCGTGAAAAGGGCTATAACCCCACGCTGGTGGATGCCCGCATCATCAAGCCGCTGGACATGGAGTGCTACAGGAATCTTTTGGAGTCGCACAAGGTTATCGTGACGCTCGAAGACAATACCCTCGTGGGTGGTTATGGTTCTGCTATTGCGGAACTCCTCGCCGACTTCGGGCTTACCGACAAGAAGCTGCTCCGCTTTGGGCTTCCGGACAAGTTTGTGGAACAGGGTGAAATCAAAGAACTGTATAAGATGTTGGAAATCGATGGCGAGTCTGTCGCCAAACGGATAATGGAAAAACTATGAGCGAAGAAATCAACCAGCCGAAGCGCACTTTGAAGACTGCTCTCAACCGGAAGTTCGGTGTGAGCGAAGTGCAAGACCGTGAACGCCGTGGACGTCGTGACGACGATGCCCGTGGTGGTCGCAAGCCTTTCCGCGCCCGCGGGGAATCCGAACAGCGCGAAGACCGCCGTTTCCGTGACCGCGAGGACCGTCCGTCCCGCGACCGCGAAGGCCGTGAAGGTCGCGAAGACCGTCCGTGGAACCGCGACCGTCGCCCGCGCCGTTTTGACGACCGCCGTGGCGGTGACCGTTCCTCGTTCGGCCGTGGTGGTCGCGGTGGCCGTGGTGCCGACCGTGGCGCTGCTCCGGTTTATCGCCAGCGCCCCGAACAGAAGGAAGCCGTCTTTGACGAGAATCTGGACGAGCAGGCACTTGAAGCCCGTTCCGCACAGGTGGAGGCTATCGAGGATCCGGTTTCCAATCCGCCCTGGTTCAAGAAGCTCATTGCCCTCACGACCGAGAAGGGCCGCGAACGCGAAGGCCACTTCCTTGGTGAAGGCGTGCATGTCGTGGACGAACTCGTGAGCCATCACCGCGAAATCGTTATCGCGGTCTACGTGGTCGAAGGTTTCAGCGACGAGAACTTGATTGAAAAGATTAACGAGGCCGAAGTCAACCTGCATGTGCTCACCGAAGAACAGATGAAGCGTCTGTCTTCTACCGTGACGACGCAGGGGATTATCGCCCACTGCCGTTGCGCAAGCAACAAGCCCAACTACGAACAGAGCCGCAGCGTGCTCACGCTTGTGGATGCCGTGCAAGACCCGGGTAACCTGGGAACGCTCTTCCGCACGAGCCTCGGTTTCGGTTCCAACGGCATGGTGCTTGGCCGTGGCACGGTGAACCCGTTCAACCCGAAGGTGGTGCGCGGTTCGTCGGGTACGTTCCTGCGCGTTCCGTTCGAATACGACGTGGACCTGGTCGAACATATCAACTTCCTCCGCAGCAAGGGCTACACCATCATCGCTTCTGACTTGCATGCAAGGCAGAGTCTCGGGGAAATTCCCGCCCGCAAGCTGCGCAAGATGGCGTTCCTGGTGGGTAACGAAGGTGCCGGCACGAACCAGTACCTGATTGAACTTGCCGACGAGACGGTGAAGATTCCGATGAGCAGCGAACTCGAATCCTTGAACGTCGCTGTTGCTCATGGTATTCTCTCTTACGAAGCCGCGAAGATTCAAGAGGAACTCAAGTAATGACTTGCTTCTACGACCGTCTTGAACAACGTATCGCCGCATGTGGCAACCCGGTGTGCATGGGCATGGACCCTGTGCTCAAGCTGATTCCGCTCGAGGGCACACCCGAAGACAAGATCAAGCGTTTCTATTCCGACATCCTGGAATGCTGCGCCAAGCGCAACGTGTTCCCGGCTGTGGTGAAGCCGAACAGCGCTTATTACGAATGCGTGAGTGTGCAGGCTATGCTTGTGCTCCAGCAGCTGATTGCTGACTATAGGAGTGCGGGTATCCCGGTGATTCTCGACGCGAAGAGGGGCGACATCGGAAAGTCGAGCGCGGCCTACGCGAATGCCGCGTACGACGTGTACGGCGCCGATGCCGTGACGGTTTCTCCGTGGATGGGAACAGATTCGGTATCGCCTTTTATTCGTGAAAACAGCGAGAACGGCGCCTACGTCTTGTTGCGTACGAGCAACAAGGGCGCGCACGACTTTCAGGACATGAATGTCCTGCGCGGGGACGACCCGCGCGATGTCGCCAGTGCCTTCTATTCCGTTGCAGACAAGATTGTGGAATGGGACGATGGCAAGGGCTACCTCGGCGCTGTCGTGGGTGCGACTCACCCCGAAGAACTTGAACAGATTACGGCGTACTGTGTTGCCAAAAAGCACGAAATCCCGTTCCTGATTCCTGGCGTGTCTATTCCTGGCGTGCCCGGTGGGCAGGGCGGCGACGCAAAGACCGTGCTCAATGCCATTGCCAATGGCGGCGGCAAGCGTAAGTTCCACGTGCTGAATTCCAGCAGTGGCCTGAACTTTGCCTGGCAGCGTAACAATACACCTGCAAACTTCGCCAACGATTGCGTTGACGCTTTGGAGCGCTTGGCTGACAGCTTGCGCTAAAGGGTGGGCAATCGATGCGCTACTTGGTCACGCTGATTCTTTCGATCTTGGCTATCGTGGTGGCGTTCCATTATGCGCGTCCGCTGCCTAATACCCAGTTCGATGAATCGTTCATCCCCAAGGCGAATTACGTTCGCTATGTTGCTGCCGGAAACAATTCTTCGGTGGCGGGGCTGTTCTGGATCAAGGCGCTTACCAACCTGGGCGAAAGCTACCTGACGGGGACCGAATTTGCGTACCTCGGCCATATTGCCGACCTCTGTACGGATTTGGATAGTTTGTTCTATACGCCGTACTACGTGGTCGGCGGCATCAGTGCCATGGATGCTCCCGATACGTCGGACTTCAAGGTGTTCCGCCGCGGTATCAGGATTTTCCCGGACGATTGGAGGCTCGCGCTGTATTATGCCCTGCGGCTTGCCAACGGCCCGCACCCGAACAAGAAGGCCGCAGCCGACGTGATGCGCCCCTATTTTGACAGCCCGGACACGACGATTCCTCCGCACATCCGCACTATATACAGGACGTTCGAGCTGGATACCATGCAGACCGAGATGGCCGTCGCGACGATTATCGAAGATGCGATGCAGCCGCGCTACAAGGCGTTCCTCGAGAGCTTGAGCAACAAGATGTTCCGCATGTTGGGATTGCGCGCCTTGCCGACCATGGAAGAAAAAGACCGGGTGAAGGAAATCATCAAGGATATCATCCAGAAGGTGGCCGATGGCAAATTGCATCCGCAGCAGGCGTTCGGCTTGTGCATGTCGATGAAGTATGTGCCGCCTGTAGAACCACCTGCTGCTGATTCGACAGCCGCTACTGTTGATTCGCTTGCATCCAAGGTGGATTCGGTTGCCGTAGCCGATACAACGAAAAAGGACTGAGTCTCCTCAGCCCACGTTACGAAATTTAATACAAACTATTTTGTGCTGCGTTTTGCGTTGTTGGGCAGCCCCATCAGCTCGAATGCGTTCTTACTGCGGAGGTAGTAGTCTTTCGCGAGTTCGGCGTTCTTTGCCTCGGCGAGCTTGCCGCGGTAATAAAGGATGGTGGCCGTCATGTGCGGGCGATTGCCTTGGATAGAGCGGCTCTCTGCCACCTGGTAGAGTGAATCTGCATTGGCCTGCGCATTCAAATCGGCGATGCGGGCTTCGGTCCAGGCGTAGATACCGCTGCTCTTGTCGGAACGTTTGCCGACCATCTTCAGTGCTTCTTGCGCTTCTTGCGTCTTGTGGAGAGCTCCCTGTGCGATGGCACATTCAGAATAGAAGGTCGCCTGCACTCCGTCTGCGGATTTCTTCAAAAGGTCTTTGTCTTGTTCGTTGCACAGTTTTGCCGCGTCGGCGTATTTTTCGTGTGCATTGCTCAGGGCGACCTTAACTTGGTTGTAAAGGACAGATGTCTGGTTGTCAAGGGCTCCCTTGCGTACGATAGATACAAGCGAATCTGCTAGCGCAAGGTCGAGGCTCAATGTGCGGATGTGCGCCATCGAAAGGAGTATGCGCGCTTCGGACAGGAGGTCGGCTTCTTTGCGGCTGGCGAGGAGTGCGCGTTCAAGCTGGCTGTAGCTGCGCGCGAATTTCCCGTTCTCGAGCGATTTCTGCGCACGGTACGAAAGCTCTCCAGATTCCGATGCCATTGCTGCCGTACTGAGGGCGAGCGCCAATGCGATGAGGTGCTTGCACTTTACCATAGCGTCTCCACCATGAAGGGTACGGTGTCTTTACTCGGGATGGACCTGCGGATGAGCCATATGTTCGATATGCCGGTCATGAGGTCGTCGGCGTTTTCAAGAGTTTCTTCGGACGAGGAGATGAAGTCCGTGAGGCTGGTGCTCACGTTGCCGATATTGTCGACCATGCCGTCTACGCGCCCGACGGTCGTGTCGAGCTTGCTCAGGAGAGTGTTCACGCGGCCCGGGACTTCCTTGAGGCTGTCGACCATGCCTGAAACATTGTCCACCATTCCCGAGACGTTCGTGGCGATAGTGTCCACTTTGTTGAGCAGCATGGGTACGTCGCTCTGCAGGGTGTCCATCAGGCTGGATGCCTTGTTGAGGGCGTTCATGCCGGTGTAGGTAATGTCGTCGAGGCGGGTGAGCTGGCGGTTCAGGTTGTCGTACAGGAGGCGGCTGCCAAAGAGAGCGCCCACGGTCGTTCCTGTATCCATGGCCATGCCGAGGAGCGTATCTGCGGCGTCGATAAGCCTGTTCACGCGGGCCAAAAGTTCGTTTGCGGTTTCGAGGACGGTTTCGATGTCTTGGGCCTTGCCTGGCGGGAGGTAGTCGCCGTCTTGCAGCACACGCCCCTTGCCACGCCTCACGTCGATATTGATGACACGCGCAGAAATGACGTTCTGGTCGCGGATGGCGAACACCTCGGCGCTGTCGGTAATCCAGTTCTGGAATTCCTTGCGAATGGTGAATTCCATGCTCACGCCGTTCGCGATGATGGTCATGTCCGAAATCTGGCCAATGTCAACGCCGCTAATTTGCACGCGGGTGCCGGGTCTCAGGCCGAGAGCCTTGTCGAAGGTGCTGTGGAGCTTGTACTCCTCGATGCCGACCATGCCTGTCGAAAAAATCTTTGCATACAGGACAATGCCGAAAATCATGACGGCAACGGTGAAAAGCACTCCGACCAGTAGTCCGGAGATTTCCATCCAGTTGATCTGTTTCAACGGCTTGAACTGCATATTCAGGAATATATAAATTTTTACATGGCTTGCTCGAAAAGAAATTCGGCGACCTGCATTTCGGATAAATAATCCGCGCCTAGAGGTTTTATGGAATATTTTCAATTTTTGAACGAATCGGTTTCCCCCTGGCATACCGTAGATTGCCTGCGTCGCTTATTTGCCGTTGCCGGTTTTGAGGAACGGCAGATGACGGACCGGGCCGCTTTTGCGCCTGGGAAGGCATATGTATTTGTCCGTGGCGGAGCCCTTGTTGCCCTCAGGATGCCGCTACAGGTAAACGAAAGCTCCAGGTTCAGGCTGGCCTTGGCCCATACGGATTTTCCGGCACTCAAGATTTCTCCGAAGCCGGACCGTACGGCTGCAGGGGCCTCTACCCTCCATGTCGAGGTGTACGGCTCTCCCATCTATTCGACTTGGCTCGACCGTGACTTGGGTTATGCAGGAGTGCTCGCCTACGAAAAGGATGGGAATGTGCAGACAAAACTCGTACGCGGCAGCAAGCTGTTCCGCATCCCGAGCCTGGCTGTCCACCTGAACCGCGGCGTGAACCAGGACGGGACGAAGGTGGACCCGCAGGTGGACTTCAACGCCCTGTGGCGGGCTGCCACGGCGGACGGTAGCCCGTCCGCGTTCGCCGATGCTCTGCAAGGCGAACTGGGCGCTGAAGGCAGGCTCCTCGACTTTGACGTGCAGCTCTTCGATGCGCAGCCGGCATCTTTTGGCGGCTTCAACGACGAATGGATTTATTCGGGCAGGCTCGACAATCTAGGGAGTTGCCATGCCGTAGCGAAGGCTTTGGCAGGTGCGCCTGCCCCTGCCAATGATTTTTGCGTAGCGTGTTTCTGCAATAACGAAGAAATCGGCAGCGAAACGCGAGAAGGCGCTTGCGGAAATTTCTTGCGCGGTGTTTTGGAAAGCGTTTGGAATGCCGCTTGCGGTGACAATACAAATGATGTTATGTTGTCTGCGATTCTCGGAGAATCCTTTGCGCTTTCTGTCGATGCTGCTCATGCTGTACATCCGAACCATCCCGAAAAACACGATGCGAACCATTCTCCGGTGCTGGGCGGTGGCATTGTTCTCAAGACGAATGCGCAAAAGCGCTATGCGAGCGACGCCGTCTCGTCGGCCCGGCTCCGCTTGCTGTGCGAACAAGCTAATGTTCCCTGCCAGACGTTCGTGATGCGTAACGATATGCCCTGTGGCTCTACCGTGGGCCCCGCGATTTCGGCAAGTCTCGGAATTCCGACGGTGGATATCGGTGAACCCATGCTCAGTATGCACAGTATCCGCGAGATGACGGCCGTCAACGACCACGAAAGCATGGTGCGGCTCGTTGCCGAATTCTTCCGCTGATTCTAAAAAAAGATGCTCCGCCGAAGTTTTATATATTTGGAATTATGAGAAAATCTACGAATTTGAGAACGTTTGTCCTTTGGGGCATTATTTGTGTTATTGCGAATTTATTTTGCACACTTTCGGCTCCTTACGACGGCGATCAGAGTTATTGGGTAGGGTGGGTCCAGTCATTGATTGACGGGGGCTTCGGGAATTTCCTGGGCAATTATCCTCCGCTTTATGTTTTTTGGCTGTGGGTCGTCGCGCAAATCCATTCGATTTTTGGAATCGTTGTCGCGAAGACTTTCCTCCTCAAGTTCCTTTGCCTGTGGCCGGTGTATTTTGCGCACCTGTTCTTGGTTGATTTTTCTTGCCGCATCGTGGACCGCTACAATCTCCCGCGTTGGCAGCAGAATCTCTTAATCGCCTGTGTCGCGTTGAACCCCGCCATTTTGCTCGGTGGCCCGATGTGGGGGCAGGTGGACCTTGTCCCTGTGGTGCTTGCGCTCTCGTCGCTGTATTGCATCTATTTCCGCCGTACGACCATGCTTGCGGCTCCGCTGTACGTTTTGTCGCTGCTCGCGAAGTTCCAGATGATTTTGTTCCTGCCGGTGTTCGGTGGACTCTTCATCAAGAATTGGCGCCGTTCCTGGAAGGGCCTGCCGTTTGCTGTCGTGGCGGTGGCGCTTGTCTTCTTGCCGTTTTTCTTGAGCGATAACCTTGCGGGCATGCTACAGCGCGCCTATGTCGACACAACTTCGCAGTACCCGTTCTCTACATACAATGCCGCGAATCTATGGATGCTCACGGTGGGGAACGTCTCGCCCGATGCGACTCCGTTCTTCGGGTTGTCTAAAAAGGGTCTGTTCTTCTGGCTCTGCCCCTCTTATGTGGGCAAGGCGCTGTTTGTCCTTTTCTCCATCTTCACGCTTATCGCTGCTGTCCGTTGCAAGTCTCTGCGCCGTGTGTTTGAACTGGCCACGTGGAATGCTGCCGCGTTCTTCGTCTTGCTGCCGGGCATGCACGAACGCTACATCTTGTACGCTATTCCCGTAGCGGTCATCTGGTTCGTGTTGGATTGGCGCCGCTCCCTTGTGTGGGTGATGCTTTTGACGGCGGTCGCCTCGTGCAACGTGAGCATCTTGTGCGATGGGTTCCATGGTGGTAGTGCCTGGACTTGGCTTTCGGTGCTTTCTGTATTGACGATGGCGGGAGGCATTGCCTACCTTCTTATGCCGAAGGCGTTCGCGAAGCTTTGCTCTCTTGTCTCAAGGCTCAATATACCGCGCTTTGTGCCTTATTGTTTCCTTGGGGTGTGCCTGCTGGTGGATGTGTCTTTCCATATTCATATACTTAGCCCTGTCAAGGTGCAACAGAAAGATGACGAGATAATCTTGAGTGGTTTCAAGTTCAATAGTTTCCGGCAGGAATATCTGGTGCCCATGATGAACAAATCCGTAGATAACGCGCCGCTTAAGGTTGGTGGCAGGCAGTACAAATACGGAATAGGTACTCATGCGCCGTCGAGTATTGTCTACATCTTGCCAGCCGATGCCGATTCCTTCTTTGTGTCTGTTGGTGTTGATGACGAAGTTTTTGATTTTGGCGAGGTCGTCTTCCGTATTTACGGTGATGAAAATCTCCTTTGGCAGAGTGGTATTGTAAGGGGGAGTGCGAGAGCTCCTGTGTCTACTGCGGTATCGCTTGAAGGTTACAAGATTCTCCGGTTAGAGACGGATCCGTTTGGCCCTGATTCTTACGACCATGCGGACTGGCTGTCACCTATTGTCAAGTTGAAAAAGTAGGCCGTGCCTGTGAAATTGCGTATTGCCGATGTCGCCCGCCTTGTACAGAAGGTCCCCGTAGAGATCTATTTGTTTTGGCTGTTCCTTGCCGTGGGCGTGTTCGCGCGCTGTTTCATGTTCACGGGTGTTCCCGCCGACATCAACCAGGACGAAGCCTTTGCCGGTTATAACGCTTACACGCTCTTGACAACGGCGCGGGATTCCTTCGGGTTCCGCATGCCTGTGTACCTTACCGCTTGGGGTTCTGGCATGAACGCGCTCGAGTCTTACCTGATGGTGCCCTTTGTGGCACTTTTCGGCCTCAAGGTTTGGGTCATCCGCTTGCCCATGCTGTTGGCCGGCATCTTCTCGTTGGTGGCTATATATAAACTTGTGAAAATGTACGTGGGCGCCCGCCAGGCGCTTGCCGTGCTGTTCGTGCTCGCCATCGCTCCGTGGCACATTATGCTGTCGCGCTGGGGGCTGGAATCGAATCTTGCTCCCGCTTTTGTGCTGTTCGGGATTTACTTTTTTGCAAAGGGTGTCGACCGCCCGAAATTCCTGGTGCTCTCGGCCCTGTTCTACGGGCTCTCGCTTTACGCCTACGCGACAATCTGGGCCGTTGTCCCGTTCATGATTCTTTTGCAGGTGGCTTACCTGTTCTGGATTCGCAAGTTGCGCAACTGCCGCTACACCTGGATTGCCCTTGCCGTCCTTTTGGTGCTTGGCGTTCCGCTGCTGCTGTTCATGCTGGTGAACCAGGGCCGCATGGATGCCATTTCGCTCCCGTTCCTGAGCGTCCCCAAGTTGCTGTATTTCCGCGATAGCGAAATCTCGTTCGAGAAAATCCCGGAGAATATCGGCAACCTCTTTAGCATTCTCACGCTGCAAAGCGATGGCCTGCCGTGGAACTTTACGGAGAAATTCGGGATCTTCTACCCCATATCCATCCCGTTCTTCTTTGTGGGGTTCTTGTGGAGTATCGAGGGCGCTTGGAAGGGGCTCAGGGCCCGCATTGCGACGCTTGACTTTTTCATGCTCGTATGGCTTGCCGCCGGTTTTGCCATCGGCATCCTCATCAACGTGAATATCAACCGCGTGAACCTGCTCTTTATCCCGATGCTCGTGATGATTGCGCGTGGGCTTTACGTTGTGTTTAATTATTTGAACCCGAAGGCCCTTGTGATACCCTTCGCCGTGTATGCGTGCATGTTCGTCTCGTTTGAGAACCACTACTTTACCGATTACCGGAACAGCATTGCCTGGAATTTCTGCCGCGGAATCGAAGACGCCATGACATTCGTGGAAACCGAGCTGAAAGACGCTTCCGTCGTGAACGTGGAACGTGGCGTGAGCTGGCCGCGCGTCCTCTTCTTTGCGAAGCCGGAACTCAGCGATTTCTTGCAGACTGTGGGCTACACGAACTACCCTGCCGCCTTCCTCGATGCTTCCCGTTTCGGGCGCTACCACTTTTACTTTGACAAGAACCGCGTAGACGGCTCGTCGGTCTATCTCCTGAACAACGATTCCGACTCCCGCTATGCCCTGGAAAACGCCGGCTACGAAATCCGCGAATTTGAGCACTATCTGGTTGGTTATCCGAAAAAATAGGCCATTGACTTGCAAACAGCATTTCTTTTGTAAAATTGCTTTCTTATGCCGTTCCTGAAAAAAAGACCTTGGATTGCTATAGCGCTGGTAGTAGCGTGTATTTGCATGTGGGGGTGTGGGCTTTTGGACGATGAGGAACGGTTTGTCGTGGATAAAAATCGCACGAATGGATATCTCGTTGCCATTATAGATGATTCTTTGGCGGTTATGGAGAATTTGCGAGGATGGGAACTTTGGGATGATGATTGTAATTCTTGGGAATACTGCGATAAGGGAACGATGAATCCGGGCTTATTCCTGGTGAACTATAGAAAAAAGCAGAGCCCTTTATGGGGTGACACTGTTGAGGGTCGTATAAGTATTGTTTATGGTTATTATCATGACTCGTCGGCTATGTTTTCCAATGCCGATGATGAATTCGGTTTTTGGCGAATTGGCGAGAAACCTAGAGTTGTTCGGAAATGGAATTGTGAGGCTCCGTGTGAGTGCAATTGCGGAAAATATGGGCGTCCGTGGATTGGTGGGAATGTATTGCTGAAGATGGAATTAAGAGAATGCCCTGTTGCTGTTTTAGACACGGCTACTGGAATTGTGAAGAAATTAGAATTTACAGGGGAATATGCTTGGTTGGAAGGTTGCGATGACATTACGTATGTTGATGGGGATGTTGTGTGCTTGAAGGCGCTGTATGATGAGAAAAGGTATGGAGTTTATGAATATGGCAAGGATGGTTTAATGGACTCTTTGATTTGGAATGACGCCAACTGGTCTATATATACTAAAAATGTTTTAGAAATACGGGGAAATATGTTTACGATAAAGCATCCAACCAAGATGATTGATGGTAAACCTAATCCCCTAAACGGAACTTTTATTCATTATTTGAAACCATTGGGAACGCCTGTTTTACCTGTACGTATGGAATACAATAATTTCGTAGACTCAACAGGATTTTCTGTTGGCTATTCATTTGAGGATTTGATAGTAACAAAGTAACTAAAGGGAATCCTATACCCAATATTCAACTTAACAAGGCTATTGCTTTTTATCCCTGTTTGGGGTTATATTTATAAAATGGTTGGTCGGATAAGCGTGGGTGGAATATGAAAAGATTCGCTTTAGCATTTTTTGTTTGCTTTTGCCTGGCGATGCAGCTCCATGCACAGGAATGTGAAGTGGTCAGTTATGGACATTTAGATATCACATATCCGGCGACAAGAATAAATTTACTTGATGATAATCATTTGGATATGGCCAAAATGCCGTTACTTGAACCGACGGTAGAAAATTTTAGCAACTTGAGTTCGGTTTACTGGGCTTATCAAACACGGTTAGATTCAACGGTCATGATTTTTGTGGCTGAGGACTGTCTTACATTCTTCAAATTCTGTGGTTCACAAATAGAATGTGATAGCTTGGAAAAGCGTTTTCTCGTGGAGGATGTTGTTGCTGATGAATTTATGCGGCTTCAAGAAGCGGGAGTGTTTCGCGGTCCCGCTTCGGAGGCGGATTCCGTGATTCATCATATTCTTGAAAAAATGTCAGGTATTCGACCGTCTGGGTTGGCCTCGGTAAGCTATAACATGTTTAGAAAGAATGAAGATACGGCAGAAATATTTCTTACAAGTGGAAAATACTGTACTTACGATTGGATAGCTCCTCGTCCGTATTTATGCAGCCTTGTCGACTCGGTGCGTCAGTGTGGCCCTTCGTTTCGGGAACAATATCCGCTGTCCTTGAAATCTCCCGTGCCGCAGGTTCCTATACAGGGAATGCAGTTCCGTGCGTTCGACCTGAACGGCAACCTGATCCGTAGCGGCGAATGGCGCGAAGAGTATGTTGACAAATTTCGCCCGCCGATAATCGTGCAATTTGTAAAAATTCGCCATTTTTAAAATTGTAACGAATTATGTAATTATTTTGACAACATAAAGTTGTTGTTTTTTTGATATGGCCATGTTATATTCAAATTAGTCTGTTGATAAATTGGAGTAAAAAAATAGACAGACAACCTGTATCCAAGGAGAATTGAATGAAAAAAGGCCTTTTTGTCTTGTTCATTTTGGCTTGTATGGCATGGTCCAGCGAGTCTATTCGCGTAGAAGTAAAGGACGAACAACCTACTAACGTTCAAATGTTGGGATTGCGACTGCGAATTATCAACAATTCGGGCCAGCAATACAACGGGATTCAGGTCAAGTATTATTTGAAAAAGCAGGCGACAGACAATCTTGTGATAGAGCCTTACTATATGGGCAATCTGTCCGTGCAATTAGAAGAATTTGACAATACAACGGCTGTACTGAAAGTCAACGTTCCCGTTCTCGGTACAGGGAGTACCCCTGATGCGACCGGTATTAGTGTTGGAATCCGTCGTTCGGGTTGGGGGTCTATCCATAAAGAAAACATGTCTGGGTGTCCTGGCGCTGACTTTGCAGAAGCGGCAAGCTATGGCGTGTATTCGGGAGATAACCTGATTGCGGGTAACCTACCGTCAGAAGGGGCACTGAAACTCCGATTTATCGGTTTGCGGCCCGAAACGGCAGATTCTGCATCTCCTTGGGTTCAACTTCAGAACTATGGCGATTCTGCGGTTTCTTTGAACGGGGTGAAAATCAAGGATGCTTCCGGTAATTTACATTCTCTGGATAGTTTGACGTTGGCCGCCAAGGCGACATTGCGCGTTTGCAATGGTTCTGTTTCAAATTGCGTTCAAGATAGCGTCGTAAAGAGCATTTCGGGACTGTCTTTCGGGAAAGTGGGCGAATTCGTCCTGTATCGAAATTCCGTGCCCATAGATTACGTTGCTTGGGGTGCCCGGGGCAATTATGCAGATTCTCTTGAAATCGAGAACAAGGTGATTGATCCGAATAGATTCTTTAAAACTTCGGAAGATCCCGTTTTTGGGCCTGTTTCCATCTATCGCAAGGGTGATTTTTTCCGAACGGTCATCAAGGACGGAACCGATTCTATTGTCAGCTGGAATAAATTCCGCAAAAATATGGCAAGAATGCCGCTTACGCAGTTGCCTTATGCCGATCCATCCATGCTTGCGTATGGCGCCGAAGTGTTCAAACGCAACGGAGAAGAAACGATGCTTGCTTGGGTTCCTGTCGCTGGAGCTAAGTCATACGAGGTCGTCGTTTTGAATGCAAACGATCAAAGTGAGGTGCTTCATGAGGTTACAGACAAAACGCATTATTCTGTGCTGCTTGCAGAAGGGGAGTATTTGTGGATCGTGATTCCCCAAATGTTTGGTGTAGCGGAATATGGACAGGGGCATACATACGAAAACCTCAATATTTCTTATGATGATTATAAGTCTTTTAAAGTGTTTGCACTGAGTGATTCTCATCATACAGCTCACGATTTGAATGTTGAACCACTTGCGGCAAGAAAGGACTCATATCTGCTTGACCTTAAGTGGGGCGAACGTAGTATTGAAGCGGAGTGGGATAAGCCTCACAATACTACGGGATATGTGGATCAATTCGGTAACCGTCGTTTTACGGATCCAAAACACTATGATTTCGATGCGGAAGAAAGTTGGCGGTGCTGGGCTGTTGCGACTGCAGAATTGAACCATTATTATGAAGGAACCCTGACGCAGGATGAGATAATATTTCATCTTAAGGGGACAGGTGCTTTTTCTGACCCTATTCTAGATGCTTTCCCGCATGGTTCAGAGGGAAGCGGCGATCCATGGGACGTCCTCTCTTGGGCTTTGGAATCACCAAATGTTTTTGTGTATGATTGGCGTTTCTTTTTAAATGATGATATAATGACAGCTGCTTTGGAAAATCGCTATCCTGTTATTCTTTGGGAAGGCAACCATATCATGCTGGTTGATGCAGACATGGTAATTGATGGAGCTGCTTATGGTGTAGAGGGAAATATTCACATTTATCGATTCCATAATATTGATAATAATGGAACTATAGTATGGAAACCAATCTATCTAAGCAATCTTAATAGAGCCTTTGTTGTTGCGAAACCAATTGGAGAAAAAGCTAGAATGTCGGAGGTTTATGACGATGCAGATGGTAACCACGTCATGAGCTTTAACGAAATTTATGATGCGGATGGAGATACTCTTCTTGATTTTGACGAATACTATCGGTTTGAAACATATCAATTTGATTCTAACTATGATATGGATAATGATGGGAAATTTGATTATGAAGAATACCGCCAGTTTGCTACAGCCAAGAGGGACTTAAATGCTGATTATGATAAAGATGGCATTAAGGATAAAACAGAAATTATGTCTTACACGATTCGGGAACCATATCCGGAATCGGAGACTGGATTGCTGGATGGCGAATATGGTGTAAAGACAGAATTTTATACGGATATTGATGGTGATGGATTACGAGCAGAGAAGGACATTGATTCCGATGGTGACGGAAAAAATGACGGAGATGAAGATGTAAACGCTAATGGTATAAAAGACGATGGCGAAACAGATGTTTATATCAAGGACAACAATCAGGGTGTGTCATCAATAACGCTTTATGCTTTGTCTGAATTAAATTACAACGACGGAGTCGAATGTTATAATGATAAAACGGAAACGCAATATTGTAATGTTGCCGCCGCTGCGGTTGCGTTAAATGGAGAATACTCTGCTAAAGTGGGTGCCCGTTCAACTGTTGGCGATATATATTCAAAGGGCAAAGTCATCCTTCGGAGTAATACCCGTGTGAAGGGGAATGTCGTCCTTGCGGAGCCGTCTAATATAGATGACATTTATTTGCAAAATGGTACAACCATCGATGGTGAAATTACAAGTTTGCCGTTAACGCAATGGGAAGACAAGTATCTGCCGAGAAATTATGATTTAGAGGATTTCTCTGTTCCTTCCAATCATGAATTGATTGTTCGAAATAACGAAACGGCAGTGTTAAATCCCGGCTCCTATTCTTTTGTGAAAGTTGAAGCTGGTGGAACGCTCATTATTCCGTCTGGAACGATTTATATCGGCTCTATACAATTGGATCCTCGGTCGTGTGTCATGTTTACCATGCCAGGCCAGGAGACCACGATACATGTAAAAGGTAATTTCTCATGGAGAGCAACGACACTTAATGGATCTGCGGAATACGCCTCTATTGCCAAGGGCTTTAAATTAGTCCTACATGCTTCTGGGAAAAGATTGTATATTGATAATGTGATGGCAGGGAATATTGTTGCTCCGTACTCGGAAGTGGTTATAGCTCAGTCGAAAAAGTTGTTCTATGGAATGATTTTTGCAGACAAAATCTCTGTACACCAATATGCCAAAATATACCATGTTGATTTTGATCCAATCCAAAACAGCCTTGTTGTAAGCATGGGTGGGATATGAAAAAGATTGCCTTAGCACTCATTGTGTGGTTATGTACGTCAATTCAATTGTACGCACAGGAGTGCGAGGTCATTTCTCGCGGAGTTCTTGCCATAAGCTATCCGGTGACGCAGATAAATCTCTTCGATGAATTTCGGTTGGATTTGTCGAAGTTGCCGTTGCTTGACCCTTCCGTGAAAAATTTCAGTTCGGATTCCGTTTATAGGGCCTATATAGCGCCTTCGGATTCGACGGTTATGATTTTTCTTGTTGAAGACCAGGTGACGTTCTTCAAATTTTGTTCATCGAAAAAAGAATGCGATAGCCTGGTTCGGGAACTCTATATAGGTAGCTTGATTGTTGAAGAATTCCATCGACTGCAATCGGCAGGGGTTCTCCCGGGATCTGCAACAGAAGCGGACTCAATGATTCGTCATGTTATCGATGTGATGGAAAATAGAGAAAGTTTATATGCTACGGACTCTTTATTAAAGTCATTAGGAGATACTCTCAATTTGGGTTTAGATACTATTTCGATTTCTTTATCCAATGGCGTTTACAACGAAGGAAAGGCTGGAGATAAAGCTTCATTTTATGTTTCTGCTGCTTCTTTTTGTAATTATCGTAGGAATGGACTCTCCTTCAATTTCTGCGGCCTTGTTGACTCGGTGCGTCAATGCCCCGAATTATTCCAGGAAGAAGCTCCGCTGTCCTTGAAATCTCCCGTGCCGCAGGTCCCTATACAGGGAATGTATTTCCGTGCGTTCGACCTGAACGGCAACCTGATCCGTAGCGGCAAATGGCGCGAGGAGTATGCCGACGAATTCCGCACGCCGACAATCGTGCGATTTGAAAATGGGCTTGCCGTGCCACTGCCCCGCAAGAAAGTTCACTAATCAAAATGCCTCGGTCCAGTCAATTTCTTGACTGGATCTTTTTTTGTTTTTTTGACGATGTTTGCATATGCCACGGCTTGTGTTATATGCGTATTAATTTTTATGATTTCTGTAAAATCTTTTGATTTTAGCCAAAAATCGTTGATTTTGTGTTTTGAAAGAGATATATTGTTGTCGAGGTCAAACCTATGAAAGCAATATACGAATATCTTGATTACAGGCGGTACATGCAGGAGTTCTACGAAGAACGCAAGCGCTGTTCCGCCTTCTCGTGGAGGGAATTCTCGCATTTGGCGGGGTTCTCTTCGTCGAATTACATGAAGTTGGTGTGCGATGGGAAAACCCGCCTTTCCAAGGTGGGCGTGGAACGTGTCGCTATGGCAATGGAACTCGAAGGGAGCGCCAAGGAATACTTTGCCCAGATGGTCGTGTTCGCCGATTCCGGTGACGAGGCAAAAAAGAATGCCGCGTTGAAGAGAATGCGCGAACTTGCGAAGGAAAACAAGGTGCGTACGCTGTCGGCGGATGCCTACGCCTACTTTAGCGAATGGTACAACCCGGTGCTGCGAGAACTCGCTCCCATGAATCCCGGCGCGAAACCGATGGAACTGTCCAAGCTCTGCTACCCGGAAATCAGCGCGACCGAAATCCGGAAGACTCTCGATTTTCTGATCCAGATGGGGTTGCTCAAGAAACACGACGAATACCATTACGAGCAGACCGAGAAGGTTGTGATGGGCGTCGCGGGAATGGTGCCCCCGGCCATGCGCCCCATGCACAGGCAGATGGCCAAGTTGGCGATGGACGCGATAGATAACGTCCCTGTCGAAGACCGCAGCTTCGCGGGTGCCACTATGGGGATTTCTCGCGATACGTACCGCCGTATTGCGTGCGAGGCGGAAAAGTTCAGACAGAAGGTCGTCGCCATCGCGAGTGAAGACAAACACGGTGAACAGGTTTACAGGTTGAATTTACAATTGTTTCCGCTGACAAGGCGGCAGGAGGAAAATCATGGATAAGAAGAAATATATAGGAATCGTTTTCTCGCTGGCCTTGTTCGCGGCATGTTCTTCGGAAGAGGGTGCCGGCGTGACGACGGAACCGGCTGGCGATCTTGACACTAGACTGTCTGTTTTGCCCCAGGAACCTTCTGCAGGACAAAAAGCCATCATGGATAGCATCCTCAAGACTATGGAATCTGGTGGCGGCGGAACCGTGGAAACCGAGAATGTGGTAAGGTTAGATTCAGGTATAGTGGAAATTGATGACCCGTCCGTTCAAATTCCTGTGCCGCAAACAGCCCATGATTTCGAGACTTCGGGCGAAGTTTATTATAGCCGGCAGGGATGCAACGTTACTTATTATGAAGCGGAATCTGGCACCCAGATGCTCTTTACCGGAACTAGCGCGGACTACATGGAAACCAGTCTTTTGTTGACAAAGGACGAGGTCTTGATAGAAAAGGTTGAAAATACCTATTGGTTTGAAGAAGACAAAATAGATTGCGAAGCGGACCTTACGGCGTTCCGGCAGCGTTGTGAATCGTTGTATGGCGTATTCAGGGATTATAAAGATGGAACCGGTTGTAATGACTTTAGGAACCTCCGGGTCGCCTGCGCTGTGCCACTGTTCGGTCTGGCCATTACCCCGGAAGTGCTGACGCATGAGGCGGATTACTACTATAAGGCGCGGTGCGATTCCTTGGTGGTGGCGGAGGGCCCGCAGTGCTCCATTGTATGCACGAATCCGTTGGAGAACATTTCTTCGAAAGACACGGTCGCTAATCCGTTTGACAATATGGAGTGCAAGAGGATTTGCCTCGATATGGAAGGTGAAGAAGAGAACTTCAATGTGCAAGGCGATGATGACGACCCGTATGACGGGCAAGGTGGTGTAACCATGTCTTCTGCATCGATGCCTTTCCCTGTGACTTCGGCCGCGATGCCTGAGGCCATGAGCTCTGCCTCTGTGGATGGGACAATGAGTTCCACGTCGATGCAATCATGCTACACTGCTTGCGAAAATAGCTTGAATGGTAAGTGCTATACGATTTGTCCGGACATGGACGGCGAAAACGAGCACTTCAATGTGCAAGACGATGATGACGAACCGTTCGACGGGCAAGGTGGTGTAACCATGTCTTCGGCGTCGATGCCTTTCCCCGTGACTTCGGCCGCGATGCCCGAGGCCATGAGCTCAGCATCAATGCCGTAACAAGGAAAACCTCTATAAAATGGGAAAATAAGTCCGCCCGCCCGGCGGACTTTCTTGTTTTTTGCAACCTAGATTTTGTATATTCTCCGTGTAAAAAAAGATATTACCTGATAGGGTCATTGATGCGATTATTTGTACTACTTGTATGTCTGCTGTCGGTGTGCCTGTGGGCGCGCCCGATTAATGACGGCAATAAATTGTTCAAGAACGGCGACTACGCCGGTGCGCTTGAAAAGTACATGAAGGCCCGTGAGGCTGAACCCGCGAACCCGCTTTTGTTCTACAATATTGGTACGTGCCAGTACAGGCTCGGCAATTACGAAGAGGCCAAGAAGGAACTCGAGAGTGCCGTGCGCATGCCCGACAAGAAGATGGCCGCGAAGGCCGCCTACAACTTGGCGAACACGCATTTCCGCATGGGTGAGAAGGCCGCCGAGGGCAGTGAACGCATTGCCGCGTGGCGCGAGTCGGTCGCTTACCTCAAGAAAGCGATTGACCTCGATAACGGTTTCGAGAACGCGAAGAAGAACGTGGAAATTGTGCAGCGCAAGCTGAAAGAAGAACTCGACAAGCAGAAAGAAAACAAGGACCAGAATCAGGACAATAACGACCAGAAACAGCCGCCGCTTTCCGAGAAGGCGAAGGAAGTTTTGGCGCGTGCGCTCCAGCTCTGCAAAGACGGCAAGTATGCCGAAGGCAAGGAGATGCTCGAGAACCTGATTGCCGAAGACGAGACCGCTGGCCAGCTGAGCGGCCACGTGCAGCGCATCGACGACGTCATCGAAATCAAGGCCGGCCGCAAGCCCAAGGCCAAGATTGACGCGAGCAACACCGACAACGACCTGGAGGTGATATGATGCGTTTGATTAGACGAAAGACGAAAGACGAAAGACGAAAGAATGTTTATGGTAAGGTCACTGAGCTTGCCGAAGTGACCGTTGGTAAGTCTTTGCTTGCTCTTTTAACGGTTTTGCTATTGTCCGCAGCGGCCTTTGCGGCGCCGAAGTCGGCGAGTGCCTACTACGGCGATGCCGCCTTCCAGTACATTGAGAATCGTTTGCCCTCTGCCGAAATCACCTGCAACGAGGGCCTGCAATACTATCCGAACGACCAGAAGCTGCAAATGCTCCTCGACCGAATCAAAGAGGCCAAGGACGAGCAGAAGAACGAAAACAAGAAGAACGACAAGAACCAGGATAACAACCAGGACCAGAATCAAGATCAGAACCAGGATCAGAATCAGGACCAGGATAAGGACAAGCAGAACCAGGACCAAAACCAGGATCAGCAGGACCAGAATCAGGGAGAAAGTTCTTCAAGCGGAAGTGATGACCAGAACCAGAATGGTGAAGGCCAGAACGGTGAATCAAGCAGCAGCCAGGGCGAAAGCTCCGACAGCAACGGCGGTCAGCAGCCAGAGCCGCAGCAACCCGAAGAAGGCTCAAGCGACAGCCAAGGTGGCGAGGAACCCCAGGAACAGCCCGTGCAGATGGGCGAGATGAGCCCCGAAGAAGCGGCTCAGCTCCTGAAGGATTTCGACGAGCAGAACGGCGAACGCAAACCCTGGAAACCCTTGCGCGGCCAAGCAAGACCCGCGAAGGATTGGTAATTTTTTCCAAATAATATATATTCAAGGACATGAGACTTCATGTTCTTGTTTTTTTATGTGTGCTTTCGATTACTGGTCTTGTCGCCTGTGGAGACGATTCTAGTTCCGGTGCAGATCCGTCGACTTTGTCCTCTTCTGATGCCCTGATATCTTCGGCGGAAAAGTCTTCGAGTTCCGAGGGTGCGTCTTCTGCAAGGAGTTCCTCGACGAAGGCTTCTTCTAGCAGTGTTTCTGATGTGCCTAATTCTAGTGCCGCTCCTGCTTCAAGTTCTGTGGGCAGTTCTTCTGCGGATGCGCCGAAAAGTGTCTCGAGTTCCGAGGGTGCCCCAAGTAGTTCTTCTGATGTTCCGGGCAGCAGTGTCAATCCGGTTTCCAGTTCCAGCGTAGCTCCGGCTTCTTCCGATGACGACGATGGCGATGACGGTAAGTGTACGGACTGCGACAGCTATACGGCTGCCGACCCTACGCTCACGGAGAAGGGCGGCAAGGGTTCTGTGACGACTTATGGGAGCGTCACTGCAAAAGAAACCAGTTTGGGTGGCGCATGCAACTACGGACAAACTAACATTCAGTATTATGCGGCAATACACGTGAATGTTTCTCCAGGTGATGCTAAGGGCCCGTGGAATGGCGGTGCGGCCTGTGGCGGCTGCGTGCGTGTGAAGGCGAAGACTCCTGATGGCTGGAAGCGCGTGACGGTGCGCATTACCGACCGTTGCCCCGATGCGAATTGTGGTGTTGACTTAGGGGGCGCTCCGGCGGCCGACATCATGGGCAATTCTGTGGGCCGTTACTACGGTGAATGGGAATTCGTGAGTTGCGAAGGCGTCGAGGGCGTGTGGGGCGATTCTACGTCGCTCTGGGTCAAGGAGGGCGCGAGCACGTTCTGGAGCATTGTCCAGGTGCGGAACCCGAAAGACATGGTGAATTCCATTACGATTTACGAAGCGGATGCCGGCAAATCTTATACGCTAGAGATGGTTGTGGGCACGGAGAATTTCTGGACGGTTCCACCGGAAATCTTGCAGACGGACAATCGCTACCGTGTTGTGGTCAAGTACCGCACGGGCGATGACGATGAGTGGCATATCAAAGGCTCAGACTTGGCTGTGCCCGAAGCGAACCTGTACTTGTACGAGCACAGGGAGTAATTACATTCTTGCGGCGCGAGCGCGGCGGCGGAAGTGCTCGATGAGCGGGGCGACAGTTTCTTTGAAGTCGTCGTGAGTCTCGATACGCACAAAGTCAATCGACATGCGCTGGAAGAGTTCCTTGGTCGCTTTGCCTTGACGCTTGGCTTCGCGGGCGAATGCTTCGCGGAAAGCTGCATCGCCAGTGTCGATGAGGAGCGTTTCGCCGGTTTCGGGGTCTTCGAGTTCTACGAGGCCTGCGGGCGGGAGTTCCATTTCACGCGGGTCCACGACGGACACGGCGAGAACGTCATGGCGCTTGCGCAAAATCTTGAATGCGTTTTCGAAACCTTCATCCAAGAAATCGCTCATTACAACGACGACTGCCTTGCGGTTCAAAATCTTGCCGGCATATTCCAAGGCGACTTGCGTATTGGTGCCGTGGTGTTGCGGCTTGAAGTAGAGAATTTCGCGGATGAGGCGCAACACGTGCTTGCGGCCTTTCTCGGGCGGGATGAAAAGTTCGACTTGGTCGGTGTAAATGAGGAGGCCGACCTTGTCGTTGTTCT
>NZ_CAMZCS010000028.1 GCF_947305105.1 uncultured Fibrobacter sp.
CTCATGGAAGAAATCCAGAACCTCCGCGAAAAGGGCAAGATCAAGTGGCTCCGCCCGGATGCCAAGTCCCAGGTCACCGTGGAATACGACGAAAACGACAAGCCGGTGCGCGTCGACACCGTCGTCATCTCCACCCAGCACGACGACAAGGTGAACGGCAAGGAACTCAAGCATTCCCAGATCGAAAAGGAAATCATCGAGAAGCTCATCAAGAAGGTCATCCCGGCCAAGCTCCTCGACAAGAAGACCCGTTACCTCGTGAACCCGACCGGCAAGTTCGTTGTCGGCGGCCCGCACGGCGACTGCGGCCTCACCGGCCGTAAGATCATCGTCGACACCTACGGCGGCATGGGTCGCCATGGTGGTGGCGCATTCAGCGGCAAGGACCCCTCCAAGGTCGACCGCAGTGCAGCATACGCTGCCCGCTACGTGGCCAAGAACATCGTGGCTGCCGGCCTCGCCTATCGCTGCGAAGTCCAGCTCGCCTACGCCATCGGTTACTCCAAGCCCGTGTCCGTGCTCGTGAATACCTTCGGTACCGGCAAGATCGACGACCGCAAGATCGAAGAAATCGTCGCGAAAAACTTCGACCTCTCCCCGGCCGGCATCGAGAAGATGCTCGACCTGAGGAAGCCCGGCTACGTGCAGACCGCCGCTCTCGGCCACTTCGGCCGCACGGGTGCTCGCTTCACGTGGGAAAAGACCGACAAGGCTGATGCTTTGAAGAAAGCTGCGAAGATCTAGAAAATTTCGCGGGAATTGAACTGCGACAACAATTCAGTATAGAAAAGCGCCCGGCAGGTTATGCCGGGCGCTTTGTTAGGTAGTATGAAGAACTCATTTAACGACGACGAAGGAACGGCGGTCCACGCCGGGAGCCTTCACGCGCATCACATAGACCCCTGCGGGTAAGCTCCGCGTAATCCAAGCCGTATTGCCCATTTTCGCAGGCAAGACATCGACACGGCGAACTAACGCACCCTTCGTATTAAAGAGGCTCACGCGGTAAAGGCCCAGCACAGGGACATCAGCAATTTTTAGAACTATACGATTCGAAGATGTATCCTCCGGGGTCGAATCGCGGACAACAGAATCTTGTGGAATGGAATCGCTTGCAGCGGTATCACGAGATGCCGTATCTTGAACTACGGTGTCTCGAGTTGTCGTGTCCTGGGTTGTCGAATCTTGCTTGGCCGTATCTGCCACGGTCGTATCTTCGGTAGCGCTGTAACATTCGGCAATATTTTCAAGGTTGGCTCCGGCACCGGCTTTCACCGCAGCTTCCACTTCGCTCGCCTTGAGCATGAAACTTTCGTATTCATACGGCGGCATAAAGGATTTTCCCGTTCCCTTCGTATTGCCCGAGCAGTTCGTGAAGATGTTGTCGATAGTCTCGTTCACGCCCGTACCGTTCGCGTTGCCGGTATAAATCGGGTTCGATTCGTTGATGAACACGTTCCTTTCGGTACGGACCGTACACATGTGACCCGCCGAAACGCCCAGCACGTCCGTCCCGTTCGTGATGCTTGCGTCGCCAGTCAGGAGGTTGTTCACCACGTGCACGTTCCCGTAACGACAGCGCGGTTTGCGCTGGTTCGCAGCCTGCCACCAGTTGAACATGTAGGTCACGTTCAGCTTACCCTCGCTTACAGGCTCGTTGTCGGAACTGCCAATGAGGTTCGAAAGGTTGTGCGTGCTCTTTTTCTTGTAGCCGAAAATGCACCACGTAAACGTTACGTTGTCCGCACCCTTCACCACGTCGGCATTGCCGTCCTGGCCGTCCCAGAATTCGCAGTGGTCAATCCAGATGTTCTTCGCCTCGCCCTCGATGGTGAGGTTGTCCCACGCCTGGTCGGCATTGCTGCCCGGCCCCTGGATGACAATGTTACGCACGATGATGTTCGAAGCCTTGTTCGTGATATGGATGGGAGCCTTCAAAAGCGTCCCCGGTTTGAGACCGATAATCGTCTTGTTCGAAGCCGTAATGTTCAGGCGGCTGCCAGAAGTACCGCTCCAGCCATCCCCGAGAGTCCCATCAATATAGATGATACGCGGAGAAGAATCCTTCGCGTACTTTTGCAAGTCAGAAAAAGTCCTAACGGTATCGGGAACGGCATTTCCGCCACCCGTCACATTGAATTCGCCACCGGTACGCCCTTCACGGGTCGCCCAGCCAATCGGCTGACAGACATCCATGGCGGCAAGCGCATATACGGGTAAAAAAGAAAGCAATAATGCTAGCTTCAACTTCATATCAAACATCCTCACCTTGAATCTATATAGTTTTTGAGGATATGACATTAAAAAACGCAAAAAAGCATTTACGAATTGTCTATAAACAGCCCAAATTTACAGCGAATATGATTTAAATCACAAAAAGAGCTAGAGCGACAATCAATCCGGCAAAGAGCACGAATATGGGCAAGAGCAAAAGCATGCAGCGGAACGCAATTTTCGCATCGTAAAAGAACAGGCGACGGCGGCCCTTCTTGGTCTTTTCCATTTCGGCACGACACTCGGGGCAAATGTTCCCGACCCTATTGCGTACACGGATAGCCATGTTGCTTTGCATCGGGGACATTCCGACCTTGTCGTTAAATAACTTATTGCATTTGGAACAGGTAGCTTGCATATCGAGGAATATAGTAAATAGTGGTTACGGGGTGAGTAGGAAGTAGACAGTAGGAAGTGGTTAGGGATTAGGATCTAGAATCTAGGGGCTAGGGAGAAATATCACGGCTTCGCCGTCTTATATTGACGCACGAAGTGCGTGATTCTTTTCACTAGCCTCTATTCTCTAGTCTCTCAAAGACTCACTGCTCACCGCTCACGGCTCATGGCTCATAGCTCATAGCTCATCGCTCGTGCCTCGAGCCTGGAGCCTCCCTACTCATTTCCTCTTGGCCGCGATGAGTACGACAGAGCCAAGAATCAGAATAATGCCCGCGACAAGCCTGCCTGTGAGGATTTCGCCAAAGACAAGCACTCCGATTGCCACGGCCGTCACGGGCTCGAGCGCACCGAGAATCGCCGTGGGCGTCGACCCGATAATCTTCACCGCCTTCACCATGAATATGAGCGAAAGCACCGTCGGCACAAGGCCCAGCATGAAGCCCCAACCCCAAGAACTCGCCTGCGTAAAGAGCGGAGGCAGCCCCGAGCCGAACGTCACGGAATAGAGCAACAAAAAGACCAAGCAAAAACAAATGGCGTAAAAAGTCATCTTCACGGAGCCCATCTGCAAGTTGATACGGTTCGCCATCACCATGTAAATCGCGTACGAAAGTGACGAGGCAAACACGAGCACAAGGCCTGCGGTGCTCAGAGGCACTCCGTCATCGCCACGGTACAACAGAGCGACCCCCGACATCGAAACGGCAATGGAAACGACCATCCAGGCTTTAATCTTCTCCTTGAAGAATATCGCCATCAAAACCGAGACTTCGAGCGGATAGAGGAAGAGGAGCGTCGAGGCAAGCCCTGCATCCATGTACTTGAACGAGGCATAATACGTGAGCGAACTGACCGCAAACAAAAAACCAAAGGCGACGAGCGCCCCAAATTCCTTGAGCGTAATCTTAAAATGCGAACCTTTCGCGAGAATCACCGCAAAAAGAAGTAGCGCCGCCGTGAAAAAACGGTAAAAAAGGACGTTTTCGGGAGAATAGCCCTGGGAATAGAGGTTCAGCGCCCCCAGAGGGTTCGTGCCATAACAGATGGCGGAAAGAGCAGCAAAAATAAAGCCTTTTATCATAGTAGGAAGTCGGAAGTAGGAAGTAGGAAGTTACTGTCTACTGTCTACTTCCTACTGTCTACTAAATTAAATTGCGAACTTGGTGGCGTCGGCAAGCTGCACGCTCGCGATGCGGGAAATACCCTTGATTTCCTGCGTCACACCGTAAAGCATGTCGGCTTCGGCCATGGTACGCTTGTTATGCGTCACCACGATGAACAAGGTCTGCTTGCTGAATTCGCGGAGGAGCGCCATGAAGCGGCCCACGTTCGCATCGTCCAGCGGGCCGTCGACTTCGTCCAGCACGCAGTACGGCGAGGGCTTTTCCATGTAGATGGCAAACAGCAAGGCCGTTGCGGTCAAAGCGTGTTCACCACCGGAAAGCGCCTTGATTCCGCGCATCTTCTTGCCGGTCGGGCGGACGTTGATTTCGATGTCGGCATCCAGGATGTCCATGGGCTTGCCCATTTCGTCGAGTTTTTCGACAAGGCTCATCTTGGTTTCACCGTTCAGGAACAGTTTGCTGAACACGAACTGGAAGTTCTTCTGGATACGGGCAAACGTGTCGAGGTAGCGCTGGCGGGCAATATCGTCGAGCTTAGTGATGGTGCGGTCGAGCGAGGCGCGGGCACGGTCTAGGTCGTCGAACTGCTTCTCGACTTCTTCCAGGCGCTTCTTTTCGCCCTCGTAGTCGTCCATCACGTTGACGTTGATGGGGCCGAGTTCCTTGATCTTGCCACGGAGTTCACGGATTTCGCGGTCGGCGTCGGGCTGGCTGTATTCCACACGTTCGACACCTTCCGGGTTGTCCACGTCGACGGACCAGTCGTTGGAAATGCGTTCGCGGAGGCGGTCCACGTTGTTCTGCAGGGATTCCTGGCGACGTCCGACGTCGTTCAATTCCTTCATCCGGTCGATCATCTCGTCGCGGAGGCGGTTGCTTTCGTCTTGCCAGGCGCCAAGGTCGCCGCTCACCACGTCGTAACGTTCGCGGGCAATGTCGCGAGCCTGTTCGAGTTCGCGGAGCACGGCATCCTTTTCTTGCGCCTGGTCGGCGAGTTTCGTGCCGTCTTCCTCGAGCTTTGCAATATTGACGGTATTCTTTTCGATATCATCACGGCGGGCACGGATGGTGCTCTCGAGGAATTCTATCTGGTCGGCGATAGCGCGGAGCCTGTTCTCGTTCTGGGCAAGCCTGGAATTCTTGTCTTGAGTGGAGCGTTCCAGCTCGCGGACGTCCTCTTCCTTTTCGCGGAGCATCGTCTCGTGTTCCGCAAGCTGATCGGAGACGGCCTGGTACTGGGTTTCCACTTTTTCGACACAGGATTCGGCCTCGGCAAGTTCCGCATCCGCATTTTTTGACTCAGCGGCAGCCGAAATACGGCCCATAGCGGTGTTGCAGTCCGTTTGTAGTTGCTGGATGCGCCTTTCAAAGGCGGCCAAATCGTTACGGCGGATGCTTATGGCAGTGTCGTTTCCGCGCAAAGAGTCGCGTTTCGCCAAAATTTCGCCATTTACCGATTCAAGCATACGGGATTCTTCGTCGACAATCCCCTGCAAACGTTCAAAATCTTGTTCTTTCTGTGCGATATCGGCGACAACACCCTCCAAAAGCGCAGTCGCCTCGGCAATTTCATTCTTACGGGAAAGGGCTCCCGAAGTGGCCGCGCCAAAACTTACGAGGCCATTCGTGCGGACAATCGCGTCGGGAGCGACAAAACTCAGGTTTTCCCCGCGGAACTCCCCGGCCAACTCGATCGCGGTCTGGAGCGAATTGACTATAAAGTAACGGGAAAGGATGCCCGAAAGCCAGGCAGATACTTTGTCATCATCGCTTTTCACGAATCCGGCAAGCGAGCCGACAACACCCGGGCGTTCAATAGCTTTGCCGTAGGCAGGCGAAGGAGCAGCAACCAAGGCGAGCAGGGCCTTGCCCACGTTCTCGTTCTTTGCCGATTCCACAATATCGCCGATAGAGGCGTCGGCATGCACAACGGCCGCATCCAAAATGTCGCCCAATGCAGTTTCTACGTAAGCAGCGTATTCTGGAGCCGCTTCGATGCGTTCGGAAACAATACCGCCGATAAGGTCGGCTTTTTTCTCACAAAGCCAGCGGCTTGCGTCGGTGCCTTCGTCGGCAACGCTCTGTAAAACGTCAATTCTCGATTGCAGGCGGGCTTCTTCGTTCTTTAAACCTTGGAGCTTTTGAGTCGCCTCGGCCAGTTCAGCCCTTGCAGATTCAAGGCGTTCTTCGCGGACGGATTTTTGCTCCTCGAGGTTCTCGATTTCGCGGTTGGCTTCCTCGATTTGAGCCAAAATTCCGTTCACAGCGGCTTCGGCCTCGCCCTTTTGCGCATTGAGATTTTCAATTTCGCCCTTCCACTTCTCGATGTTGCCCTGCAACATCTGCGATTCGGCATCGAGGCGTTCGAAACGGCTACGGAGGCTGTTGGCCCGGTTATTGGCCTGCACACGCTCGTTCGCGAGCTCGCGGGACTGGCCACGCAGGTCGTCCACCTTATCGCGCATGACCTGGAGCGTTTCTTGTTCCCGTTCCAGGAGGGCGTTCATTTCTTCGACATCGTTGTCGGATTGGAGAACCTGGTTTTCCTCTTCGAGGCGGGCCTTTTCTTCGGAAATTTCGTTCAACTTGGCCTCGGAACGGGTAATTTCGTCCTGAGCCTTTTCGCTTGCCGCCACAATCGACGATATGGAGTCGCGTGTACGGCCAATGTTGTTGTTGATGTCGTTCAAGGCAATCGTCGCGGCCTGGACCTGGCGTTCCAGGTCTCGGAAGGCGTTTTCGTCTTCGCTGATAGCGAGGCGCTTTTCCTCGATTTTCGCCTGGAGTTCCGTTGCCTTGGTCTTGGCCGACTCCACTTCGTGGTTCATGCGCTTGGAGGTGGAATCCAAGGTCGCCAGACCGTCCTTGAAATCTTCGTACTTGTCCAAACTAACCGAAAGGTCCAACTCACGGAGCCGGTTGTTCAAACGTTTATACTCATTGACCTTCTCGGCCTGGGTCTCGTAAAGCCTCACGGAGCGGCGAACGCTCCTCAAGTTGTCCTCGACGCGCTCCATGTCCAGCTGGACCCTTTCCAACTGGCGGCGGGTTTCCTTGCGCTGCTGCTTGTACTTGCTCACCCCAGCGGCTTCCTCGAACAGGATGCGGCGGTCGTCTGCCTTGTCGCTCAAAACGGACTTGATCATGTCGGCGTTCATCTGCGAGTAGGTGCTGGACCCGAGGCCGGAGTCGAACAGCAATGCATGGACATCGCGCAGGCGGCATTCCTGGTTGTTAATCAGGTATTCGCCGGAACCGTCGCGATGTACGCGGCGGGTCACGATGACTTCGGAATATTCAGAATTGAGGGAACCATCACTATTATCAATAACGATGGAGACTTCGGCAAGGCTCATGGCGGCACGTTCTTCGGTACCGCTGAAAATCACATCCTGCATCTTGCTCATACGGAGCGACGCAGCTTTCTGTTCGCCCAAAACCCAGCGGATGGCATCCGTGATGTTGGACTTGCCACAGCCGTTCGGTCCCACCACGGCAGTCAGGCCTTTCGTGGGGAAGTTGATTTCGGTCCTCTGGGCGAAGGACTTGAATCCAAAAATCTTTAACTTCGTAATCTGCACAACGAGGAAAAAAATAACATTTTTTTATCAATTCAAAGTCCTTGCGGAACGCAAATGCCACCTTCCCCCCGACCCGTTCCAAGAACCTCAATTTCAGCCCACTCCTGCTCCGAACAAACTTGCAGAAAAACTTTTTTTCTATATTCGCACCATATGACACATAAGAATAGTTTCGCACGTCTCGTGCTCTTTATTGTTATCGGCCTCCTCATTGGCGGAATTTTGGGAGAATGCTTAGGTCTTCTGTTCGGCCAGCTCGGCCAACTCATGAACGCCGGCGGTTACGACAATATCGTCCGTAACTTCTTTGTTTCGTCGTTCGACCTGAATATCGGGACGGGAAAGGGCGAAACCCCGATAATGCTCGACCTCTACATGGTCAAGCTCGCCCTCGGGTTCGGCATCAAGTTTAACATCGTCAGTATCATCGGTATGATCATCTCGATCTACATCATGAAATGGTCCGGAGATAGGTAATGCAAACCATCCAAGAATTGAAGGCCCAGCTCGAAAGCGGCAGCACGACTGCCGAAAAGCTCGCACAGGCCTCGCTCGAAAAGATTGAATCCACCAAGAATCTCAACGCTTATATTTCTGTCTTGAACGAACGCGCCCTGGCCAAGGCCAAGGAAAGCGACCTCCGCCGAGCCGAAGGCAAGGCCCTCGGCCCCCTCGACGGTATTCCCGTCGCCGTGAAGGACAACATGTGTCTCGAAGGCACGCGCACCACGGCCGCCTCCAAGATTCTTGAAAACTTTGTCGCCCCCTACACCGCAACCGCCGTCGAAAAACTCGAAGCGGCAGGTGCCATCATCGTGGGCAAGACGAACATGGACGAATTCGCCATGGGTTCGAGCAACGAGACCTCTTACTTTGGCCCGGTCAAGAACCCGCTCGACGAATCCCGCGTCCCCGGCGGCTCCTCGGGCGGATCCGCCGTCGCCGTTGCATCCGGCACGGTACCCTGCGCTCTTGGTTCCGACACTGGTGGATCTATCCGCCAGCCGGCCGCATGCACCGGCGTCGTGGGCCTCAAGCCCACTTACGGCCGCGTCTCCCGCTACGGCCTGCTCGCCTACGCAAGTTCTCTGGACCAGATCGGCCCCTTCGGTTCTACCGTCGCCGACTGCGCCACGCTCCTTAACGCCATCTGCGGTATCGACCCGCACGACAACACCACCAGCACCCGCGAACCCGAAGACTTCGCCGCGAAGCTCGATGCGGGCGTGAAGGGCAAAGTCATTGGCGTCCCGAAGGAATACTTTGCCGAAGGGCTCGACCCGGAATGCAAGGCCGCCATCGACAACATGCTGAAGAAGCTCGAAGCCGAAGGCGCCACGCTCAAGGAAGTGAGCCTCCCCCACATCGGTTACGCTGTTTCCAGCTACTACATCATCGCGACCGCCGAGGCCAGTTCGAACCTCAGCCGCTACGACGGCGTGCGCTACGGCTACCGCAGCAAGGACGCCCGCAAGCTGTTCGACCTGTACGCGAAGTCCAGGAGCGAAGGTTTCGGTAAGGAAGTCCAGCGTCGCATCCTCCTTGGCAGTTACGTGCTCAGCGCCGGCTTCTACGACGCCTACTACGTGCAAGCCCAAAAGGTGCGCCGCCTCATCACCGACGACTTCAACAAGGCTTTCGAAAGCTGCGACGTGATCGCAAGCCCGACGATGCCGGGCCTGCCCCTCAAGTGTGGCATGAACGAGTCCGACCCGATGGCCGTGTACCTCTCCGACATCTACACCGTGAGCCTGAACCTTTCCGGCCTCCCGGGCGTAAGCGTGCCCTGCGGCATGGCAGGCGGGCTCCCTGTGGGCCTGCAGTGGATTGGCAAACCATTCCAGGAAACGGACCTGCTCTCCATCGCCTCCGCCACCGAACGCCTGAACAAGTAAAATCTGGCATAAAAAAATGAAGATCAAGGCTAGTTTATTCGCACTTCTGGTCGTTGCTGTCTGCGCCTTTTCGCAAGACGCAACGGCATTTGATTCCCTCATGCAGGCGTACTCCGGCGCAGGCATGACCTCTCTCGACTCGGCCACGCAAGACTCCCTCGCAAAGGATTCTACGGCCAATGACTCCACCCAGGCGGAATCCTCCTCCTCAGGCGAAGGCCTCGTCCTCTACGATGGGCAATCTTCGTCTTCTTCGGCGGTGAGGCACATCGGCGTGGACGCCCCCGTGTACAAGTATCAAGTCACAGTCGGCCTGCAATCCCCGAGCCGCGGAATTGTCTCGCTAGAATACATCTTCGCCCAGGAAATCTTCAACGTCAACGTCCACTTTACCGACTATAACAGCCATCTCCTGCAGATCGGCGTATCGGCAATCTATTATCCCATGTCGATGCGCTATTTCTACACATTCCTCACCTCCGACTGGTTCAAAGGCAAATACGATAGAGAACGCCACAAATCGGGCGGACAATACGAAGAATACACCGAAAATGTCAATTACTGGCGCGTCGTGGCAGGCATCGGCACAGAATTCCTGTTCTTGGAACACTTTGGAGCCTACCTGGAAGCTGGATTTGAGTTCTTTGCCGGCAATGGGAGCTACTACACGCACCTGAACAAGGACTACGGAACGCTTGATAACGACAATATCAAGCTACCTTACGGCTTCGGACTTCTGTTCCCATTCTAGGTCATTTTTTTCGACGTTTTTCGACAGCTTTTTTTCCGAAAAAAAATATTTTACATCAAACACCCCTTTTTTAAAAAAATGATTACGAAAAGGTATTGCAAAACGGCCTTCCGTTTTGCAATATTTGTAGACACTCAAAAATACTATTTCGCACAGACATTCAACTGGGGAAACAGATGGGGTTGGATAAAAAGAATGATTTGCCGCAAAGCGCAGACGACATAGACAACACAAATTCAAAGGAGCCGACAGAGCAGCCAGTCTACGCTCTGAACATCGCCAAAATCGAAAGCAAGGGGAACGAGCCCCATACAATTCCCTTCCCTTGGGATTGTATAAAAGACCACCTCTATCCCGAAACGAAACACCTGTGCAACATCAGGAATATGACGCTCCAAGAGCAAATATCCACCATACGGACATACATTTCAAACGTATTTGCGACTAAGAAAAGCAATAAGCGCTAACCGGTTGCCAAATAAATTTGTAATATCAAAGAAAGTGTAACGCGTTTCAAAAGGGTGTCCAGCAATGAAATTGACGATCAAGCTAATCTTCGCATTCATCCTCGTATGCGCAACGGTCGTTGCGACCGTTTTCGTCATGAAAAAAATTGAAAGCAGCGAAACGACGGGCCCCAAAATTACCAGCGAATTTATCGAGCACCAAATCAGCGAAATCTCCGAACTGGCCACCCTGCACCACCACTACAGAAAAAACGCAAATTACCAGGACGCCAAGAAACTCCTGGACTACATGCCCAACTGGAGAATCAATCAATCCATAAAAGAATTCATGCTGATATACCAGGGCGACGTCAAGCTGGGCTACGACCTGAAAGACATCAAGATCCACGTCGAGCCCATCACGAAGACAATCCTCATCTACCTCCCCGAGCCCAAGATTCTGAGCCACAGCATCAACTTCGAGAGCATCCAGGTCTTTTGGGAAAAGAAAGGCTGGCTCAACGACATCAAGTTCGAGGACTTCAAACAGTTCTTTATCGCCGAGCAGAAAAAATACGAAGAGGAAAACATCACCGAACTCAAGCGCAGAGCACGGGAACACGCCAAAAAGATCATCCGTCTCTATCTCGGTTCGGTCGTCAAATTGGCCGATCCTCCCGAAAACACCCAAAAGTCGTTCATAAAAAAATGGCTTCACCCCGACGACGGTTACCAGATCAAAGTGGACTGAACCGTCCCCAATTTCATCGTTTTTTCCAAAAACAAGCACAAATCCTGTCAAATAATATTATTTTATCTAAAAAAAGAACAGGAAAAAACTCATGAAGCATTTCCTCCTCGCCTTATTCATCATCACCGCCGCGGCCCTCATCGCCTGCAAAGAACAAAAGCAGGAACAGGCGCTCAAACCGGTTTCTGTGATGATATACAGCGAATATATCGATCCGGCCATGCTTGACGACTTCGAAAGAAAAACAGGGTACAAAATACATTTGGAACTCTACGAAGCCCAGGAGGAGATGATTGGTAAACTTCTGTCCATGGGCCCAAGCCAGTACGACGTCATCATCGCCTCCGACGTGGTCATCCAGCAGATGCTTCGTCTAGGGTTGATTACGGCAATCGATGCAGAAAAAGTGCCCAACCGCAAAAACATCGCCGTGCAGTTTTTCAACCGTCCCTACGACCCGACAAACACCTACACCATCCCCTACCTCTGGGGAACCACAGGCATCCTTTACCGCGACAAGTCGATTGACCCGGACAGCGTAAGCTATTCCATGCTGTTCAACTCGAGCAAGACCAAGGGGAATTTCAGTTTCTTGAACGAGAGCCGTTCCATGCTCGCCCTCGCCCTCCTCGCCATCGGTTTCGACGCAAACAGCACCAGCCAAACCGAAATCAACAAGGCCGTGGAACACATCCTTCAGGCAAAAAAAGACCCGCATTTCATCGGCTTCGACGGATCCGTTGGCGGCAAAGAAAAGGTGCTGTCCGGCATGAACTGGGCGGCTATCGTATTCAACGGCGACGCACAGGCTGCAATCTATGAGGACTCGACACTCCAGTTCGCCATCCCGAAGGAGGGTTCGTTCTTGTGGGTCGATGCCATGACACTCAGTTCCAACGCCCCGAACCCCGACGGAGCATACGCATTCATGAACTACATCCTCGACGTGAAAAACGGCGCACAGCTTGCCCAGTACATCAACTACGCGACCCCAAACAAGGCAAGCCTTGAAATTCTTGACTCCACGTACAAGAAAAACCGGATTATCAACCCGCCACACGAAACATTCGCAAGGATGGAATACCTGAAAGATTTGGGCGAAGCCGCCATGATGTACGACGAGGCCTGGACCACCGTCAAGACACGTTAGTCGATACTATTCGTCGGGCTTATGGGCTGGGGCGGGAACGGAGGCTCCAGCTCGATGCTTATTGGGCAGTGGTCCGAACCCATGACCGACGGATGAATTTCCGAGTTCACGATATTGGGAACAAGCCCCGCATCGACAAAGGCATAATCCAAACGCCAACCCACGTTCCTGCTGCGGGCACCGAAGCGATTGGACCACCAGGAATAAGCATCCCGTGTATCTGGATGGAGCAGGCGGAAGGAATCGACAAAGCCGTTCTCGACATACTTGTCCATCCAAGCCCTCTCGATGGGCAAGAACCCGCTCACGTTCTCGTTTTCCTTAGGACGCGCGATATCAATCTCTTTGTGGCAGGTATTGTAGTCGCCGACCGTCACCACATGTTTACCATTCTCGAGCCAATGACGGCTGTTGTCGAGGAACGCATCATAGAAACGCAACTTGTAGTCCAGGCGATCATCGCCCTGTCCACCGTTCGGGAAATAGATGGAATTGAGGACCCAGTCCGGGAAAACAAGCTGGACGACACGGCCTTCCTCGTCGAACTCCTCGATGTCGAAACCGTAGTTCACGGCATCCGGTTCTATCTGAGAAAAGACGGCGACACCGCTATAGCCTTTCTTGCGGCGGCACGGATTCCAGTAGGAATAATAGCCTTCCGGCTTCTGCAGGGACTCAGGAACCTGGTCCACGTCGGCACGGGTCTCCTGGAGGCACAGTATGTCCGGGCGAGTCGCCGCGAACCAGTCCTCGAAACCTTTCTTCACCGCCGAGCGGATTCCGTTGACATTCCAGCTGTAGATATTCATTTTAACCACAATCCATCGTTTTATCTGTAAAAGATAGCTTTTTTATTGTCAAAATCCAATTTTGGTGGTCAAAAAGCACCCTCTTGGTGAAAAAAAGGGGTTTTAGTTAAAAACAAAAGAAAAAAATATCAATTTCGGCGCTAAAGAGACTATATTTATAAGCATGAAATGTAAAATATTTTTTCTGACGGCTAGCTTCCTCCTGGTTTCCCTGATGCAGCTATCGGGATGCGCAGGATCATCCAATGGAGAGGACCTCGAAGTCCCGACCAACTTGCCTCCGATCTGCCGCGACATCGACTTTGTCTCCCAGCCAGACATGCGCGAAATGTGCGGCGTGCGCAAAGTCCACAACCGCGCGTACAAGAACATCCCGCAGCAACGCTACCTCATCAAGCCGGCAGAGACATCCATCGTCAAGACAAACGACAAGCTGGAACTCAGGTTCCAGAACGCACTTCCGCTCACGCTCGAAGGCCCGATTGTAAACGAACTTGAATTCAACCACGACAAGCGCCTCGAGAAAATCAAGAACTCTTACGATTACCACGAAATCTACACCCAGGGGAACAAGCGCCTGCGCATATTCAAGATGGGCATCCCCACCGACAGAGGCAACACTTACCACTTCTGTTTCCGCGTTCCCGAACGCAAGGGCGGCAACGAAAGGACCAGGAGCAAGGCCATGGGCAACCACATCGAAGCCATGACTTGCGAAGACTACGACATGCTGTTACAGAACCACGCAAGCAACAAGCGATAATCCAGCACCGTCAAGATATCAAGGAAAGGCCCGCTCCAAGAGCGGGCCTCCCTTTTTTCTTGCGCACTTGTTAAACATTTTTCTATTTTTGCGACCGGTAACAACGTGACATCCGAAAACAGACACATCCATAACGCATTGAAGCAGGTCAAGATCGACACGCCGTGTTCGAAGTTGTCCGGTTTTTCCATATCCGGCTTGGCCACTTACCTGCAGATGCCGGAACTTGACTTTTGCATCGACATGGGCGAATGCCCGCTCAGCGCCACCCCGATAAACCATGTGTTCCTGACGCATGCCCATGGCGACCACGCCCGCTGCCTCATGCGTCACCACAGCCTGCGCAAGATGATGGGCGTCGAACGCGACAGCGTCTACTACGTTCCCGAAAGCATTTACGAAGGGGCCAAAGCCTGGATCAAGGCGGAAGCCATGTTCGAAGGCGTCAGCGAAGCAAAATTCCGCTATCCGCAAATTGTCCCCGTATCCGCCCACAAGCGGTTCTTTCTTGAATACCGCAAGGACTTAGCGCTAGAGACTTTCGAAGTAAAGCATTCTATCCCGTCGATGGGCGGCACACTCTATTTCTACAAGAAAAAACTCAAGGACGAATTCTTCGGGAAGACTCCGGCGGAGCTCATCGAACTGCGAAAACAGAACGTCGAGATTACACGCGAGGTGTACGACCCGCTCGTAAGCTTCACGGGAGACTGCCTCGGAGAATCCCTCCTCGACAACCGGGATGTTTTCAAGTCAAAAGTACTCATCACCGAATGCACATTCCTTGACGACGGCGAAGAGCAGATGGCACACCAGAAAGGTCACACCCATATTGCCGACATCGTCCACGCACTCAACGAACTGGACAGCGACGTAAAGTGCGACATGATTATCCTCAACCATTTTTCCATGAAGTACGCAGAAAAGCACATCCGCGAAAGAATCGCCAAAGAAATCCCGGCGCAATTTTCGGACAAGGTGGTTGCGCTCATCTAGGCGGAAACAGGTACGCACAATGAACAACGAAGAAACAGTAAACGAGCTTACCGAAGAATCCTGCGAAAAACAGGTCGTCATTCCTGAATTCTATAGAGACCTGAAGCAGGACGAAAAAGACAGAGGAATCTGGCACTATGTGTTCCGCACCAACGGTGACCGCAAGCCCATCAAGACACCCGACAACCTGCCGCACAAGCTGGACTTCAACTGGACCGACATGTTCCCCGACTGCAATGGCCATGTAGAAGTGGAAATCGGCAGCGGCAAGGGCAACTTCATGACGGACTACGCCGAGCGGCACCCGGACATCTTCATCATGGGCAGCGAATGGGACTACACCTGGGCCGCATTCGCGCACGAGCGCATGAAAAAGCGCGGCGTACTGGGCAACGCGGCAATGTTGCGCGGCGACGTGTTCTACTTCTTGCGCGATGCCGTCAAGGACAATACCGTGGATGCGTTCCACATGTATTTCCCGGACCCGTGGCCCAAGGAAAGACACCACAAGAACAGGCTCCTGCGCCCCGACTTCTTGGCCGAAGTCGCACGCGTGCTCAAGCCCGGCAAACGCATTTTCTACTGGGGCACCGACCACAAGGAATACAACGAGATCGCGCTCGAAACCTTCGACGCCTTCCCCACCTGCAAAGTCGTCGTCCGCAACACGGCCGAACCCACCGAAGGGATCGAGACCGGATTCGAACGCAAGTACAAGAAGGAAGGCCGTCCCATCTACCGGAGCATTATCGAATTTTTCAAATAATTTGGGGTCAGGCCCCATATTGACATATTCTGACATCCAAATATTTATAGTTTAGTATAACCATGCTAAAACAGCTTTCGATAGACTCTTTCACACTGATTTCCAAAGCGGAAGTCCCTTTCCGTAACGGCTTTACCGCCATCACTGGCGAAACCGGAGCCGGTAAGTCCGTATTGCTGAAGGCACTCCGCCTTGTCTGCGGAGACAAGGCACAAGCTTCGCTTGTCCGTAGCGGCGAATCCAAGGCCGTGGTCGAGGCCCTGTTCGACATTTCCAAAGAACCGCAAGTCAAAAAAATCCTGGACGAACTCGAAATCGACTCCGACGACGAACTTATCATCCGTCGCGAAATCCTTGATAACGGCAAGGGCCGCGCCCGCGTGAACGGCAACGTCGTGAGCCAGTCCGACCTGCAACGCCTCGGCGAAGAACTGGTGCAGATGCACGGCCAGAGCGAACAGATCCTGCTCCGCGATACCCGGACCCATGCGCAAATGCTCGACGACTACGCCGGCAACGGCGATTTGCTGAAGGAATACGCAGTCCACTGGAATGAATGGAACCGCATCCAGGCCAAAATAGAGGAAACGGAAAAACGCGCCAAGGACCTCGCCGCACAGAAGGATTTTCTCAAGTTCCAATTCGACGAGTTGCAGAAAGCCGCCCTCAAGGATGGTGAAGAAGAAGAACTCGAAGAAAGGGTGGGCGCAGCGAGCAAGAGCGAAATCGAACGCCGTTACTTGAACGAAATCCAGGCCATGCTCGGCAACGAAAAAGGCATCCTGGACCAGGCCCGCGTATTGCAGTCGAAGATACGCGCACTGGCATCGAAACTCCCGCAGTACGATCCCCAATTGCAATCGTTCGAAGACGCGTTCGATCCGTTCGAATGTTGCTGCAAGGAACTGCTCCGGTTGAGCCCGTCGAGGACCATGAGCGAAGCCGACATCGACAAGGCGAACGCACGCATCGCCCTCATACAGAAACTCAAACGGAAATACCGCACCGACGTTCCCGGTCTCATCGCGCTCACGGCACAGCGCAAAGAGGAACTCGAATGCCTCGAGAACCTGGACGCAGACCTTGAAGAACTCGCCAAGCAGGCGACTGGCGCCCATGCCGCACTGGAGTGCGGCGCGGCAAGGCTCTCGGAGAGCCGTGCCGAGGCGGCTCGGCGGTTCGACACCGCCGTCGAAGGGTTCCTCCGCGAACTCGGCATGCCCAAGGCTTCGTTCAAGACATCCGTCACCGCCCAGCCGCTGGGCGCCACCGGTGCCGACAAGATCGAATTCCTGCTCGCCCCGAACCCCGGCGAAGGCGAAAAGTCCTTGCAGAAGGCCGTCTCGGGCGGCGAACTCAGCCGCGTCCTGCTCGCCATCAAGAGCGTCATGGCCGAACTGGACCGCGTCCCTCTCCTGATTTTCGACGAAGTCGACTCCGGCATCAGCGGCGAAGTCGGCAACAAGATTGGCGAAGCTCTCAGCAATCTGGGCCGCCACCACCAAGTCTTGACCATCACTCACCTACACCAAGTAGCGAGCCGCGCACAAAATCAGCTTGCCGTGAGCAAAAAAGAAGAGGACGGTCGCACATTTACCTCCGTGAAAGAGCTAGATTATGAGGGACGTGTACAAGAATTGGTCCGAATGCTCGGTGGCGAATCGGAAACCGTCTGGGAACACGCAAGGCAACTTCTGGAGGCGAATAAGTGACGAATAAGGCATCTGGCGTAAGGCTCCGCACCCGGATATGGAGCATCCTCAGAGCAATCGTTTTCATATGCGTGATTGTGTTCATCTGGATGGGCATGGCCAAGACGGCCACGGCCTTCGTCGGCATAGCACTTGTCATGGGCTGGGTAAACCTGTTCCAGCTCCGTTCCCAGGAAATCGAGAAACCCTACTATAGGCTTTGGCTCAACTTTATCGACGGGCTCCTGCAGTTCAGCGTCATGACAAGCATTTTTGTCCGCGAACTGATTCTCCAGGAAAATACAGAAAAGCTCCTCGGAGTCGGCTGTACATTCCTGCTCGCCCGCCTCATTGCAAACAACCTTTTCAACCTGGGCGTACTGCGCGAAGGCAAGTCGCTCCCCCGCAAGCGCCGTTGGAGCAAGTTCGCAAATATCGCCGTCACCATAACGATGGGCGTCTACCTGCTCAACCTCGAAGATTACAAGCAGATATGCATGGTGGCCTCCATCTTGCTGATGATTGCCTCCACCGTCGCTTATGCCTACTGGTACTATCGCGATCCCGCGCACCGCAAACCGCTCTCCATCGCAAGCCAGCTCACCATGAGCCGCATCGTGCTTACGCCGTTCTTCCTCTGGGTATTCTTCTACGACAACGACCTGGACTACAGCAACAACAGTCTCGTATTCAAGAGCCTCGCCCTCATCATGGTTCTCGGGTTCATGCTGACCGACTTCCTTGACGGCAAACTCGCACGCGCCATGGGCGAAGTGAGCACACTGGGCAAGTACCTCGATCCGTTCAGCGACAAGATTTCGAACATGACCATCTTCATGTGCTTCATCGCGACGGGATATGCGCCCGTGTGGATGGTCGCCCTCATCTACTTCCGTGAATCCAGCGTGGAAACGCTCAGGACGCTCGCGGCAAGCGAAGGACTCGTAATGCCCGCACGCCGGAGCGGCAAATGGAAAACGGCTTTGCAGGGAGTCGGCATCATCGCCATTCTTGTCGGAGCACTCGATCCGATGGCACATGTCATCCCCAACTATCAGGAATTCTGGAGCATTTTCCCGACTGCCGTGATGGCATCGATTACCGCGATTACAATCATCAGCGGTGTGGACTATTTTGTCGCAAGCAAGCACATCCTGAAAAAATTCGTGTAACACCGACTCACGCAGAACAACCTTACAATATGCTTAAATCGTGCGAATTTAGGCATATTTTTTTTACAATCCAACAAAAAGCCTTGCCAAAACAGGACATTTTTTCTATATATGGGTCAACCTCGACGCGGGGTGGAGCAGTTGGTAGCTCGTCGGGCTCATAACCCGAAGGTCGCAGCGTTCAAGTCCTGCCCCCGCTACTACAAAAGGACCTGGAATACTCCGGGTCCTTTTGCTTTTGTGTCCAATAATGAAGCGATTTTATTCAGCGTTCTTGACGCAACGCAGCGAATATCCCGTGGATTTCAGGTTGTTGTACACGCCCAAGAAATCCTCGTTCGCAAAGTAGAGATTCCAGTAAGGCGCACGGCCCGCCTCGGAAGCCTCAGTGGCGACCCAGAAGTTGCAATCCTGGCCTAGATAGTTGAACACTCCGTTAGAATTGCGGTAACCGCCCGGCACAGCGCCGAACCCGAACCGGTCTGTTCCCGGCGGGGCCTCGTCACTCTCTTCCCAGCCATCCTTTTTCTTCAGGCTGGTCCCGACGCCCTCTACAACGGAATCCTTGAGATCTTTCAACCTCTTGCGCAAACTGGAGTAGAGAGACTTCATCTCAGCGCTTGTCGGCACATGCCAGCCTTCAGGACAAATTCCACGACGTTCCGCCGTGAGAGAATCCTTTGCGGACTTGTTCAAGAAGGAATCGTCAAGCCCTACAGCCGTAGTCCACTTGTAAAGCCTGCCATAAGCAGAACAATTCTCCTGCTTATCCTCGTAGCACCAGCTTCCGGGTGCATTGAACTTCAGGTTTTCCGCCATCCAGAGCTGCCCACCCAAACGGACAGTGCGGTAAATACGGCCATCGCGTTTGTCGCACAAGCCCGCATTCAAAGCCTCGGCGCACAAGTCCGGTGCCACAGACGAGGACGACGGCACCGGCTTAGGAGGACGCGGTGCCATCGAAGACGAACTTGGCGGAACCTCAACACTAGTCGGCACAACGACTTCGGAAGACGACGACTCAATCTCCTCCGAAGAGGAGGTTTCAATAATCAGTTCTGACGAAGAAGATAACAGAGGCCTCGGCATTTCCTTGACATCGGAACATGCACAAAACAAAGTCGCCAAAACGGCAACAGAAAATGCGGGAATTAAGCGATAATTCTTCAATTTTTTCCTTCTTAGTTATCAAAGAATATATAAAAATCAGCCAAGATGCGCTAGATTTTCCCAAAAAAAGCCCCATTCCAAACGTTTATTATCAATATTTGAGCCCCCTCGGGATATATCTCAGCCTGGTAGAGCGTCTGCTTTGGGAGCAGAATGTCGTCAGTTCGACAAAATACGCGGTGAACGAAGGCAACCGAAAAAAATTGCTTTGATTAAAAAAATTTGAGCGAGACCAAGTGCAGGCAGGAACGAAAAGAGGCGAATACTGGAGGTATTTGCCTCTTTGAGTGACGAACCGGCACGCCGGTCGCAGCCAAATTTTTGAAAATGAATTTTTTGAGGTTGCCTAAAGTGAATAAAAGCGTATTTTGCGCGGCATCTGTAAGGATGACGCCCGAAGGGCAAAATGGAGCAAAGCGACATTTTGCAATCTGGCTACCCAAATTATAAAAACTTCCTAGAGAAACTAGAATTTCCAAGAAAAAGTTCCATTCCGGGCGTTAATTTGCTATATTTGAACCACCTCGGGGTGTAGCTCAGCCTGGTAGAGCGTCTGCTTTGGGAGCAGAATGTCGTCAGTTCGAATCTGGCTACCCCGATACAATAAATGCACCCCTCGCGGGTGCATTTATTGTATCTCAGGTAGATAGTGAGAACTGACGAAGTCAGTTCAACATTTTGCTATCTGGCTACCCCATTTACCACCATATCCAAAAAGAACGACGAAGTCAGTTCGACAAAATTCGCAATCCTCTCTCCCCTGTATCATATACCTTCCGAGTGATTCATTTAGCCTATTTTCTTTTCACTTTCCAAATTTTTTAGCGAAATTTGAGAAAGAACAAATACTTTGTATCATCAACAATGTTTTCCTCGAGAAAAAAAATTTATATATGAATCATCAGAATGGAGGTCTTGAATGAAGCCGATAACCGAATATCAAGATTACCGAAAATACTTATTGGACTACTTTGACTGGCGCAAAAGAACATCCGCATTCTCGTGGCGCGAATTTTCCAAACAGGCCGGGTTTGCATCGCCGTCGTACATCAAGCTCGTCTGCGACGGCAAGAGTTCCCTCAGCCGTGTGGGCGTGCCTCTGGTTGCGGCAGCCATGAACCTTTGCGACTACGAATGCGACTATTTCAAGTACATGGTCGACTTCACGAACGCGAAAGATGACGACAAGAAAAAAGAAGCCTTCCGCAAAATGGAAGAAATCGCGAAGGAGCAGCATGCTCGCGTTCTCAATGCAGATGCGTTCGACTATTACGAATCGGCAGTGAACTCCATCGTCCGTGAATTGGCTCCGCTGATGCCGGGAGCGCTTCCGGGCGACATCGCCAAAAAAATCAAGCATAACTTTACGGCTCAGGAAGTCCGCGACGCATTGAAACTCTTGGTCAAGCTCAACATCCTCACGACCCAGGGCAAGGATGCCTACAAGCAGACCGACAAGATCATCACCGGTTCCAGCGAATCGCTCATGCTGGCGCTGCGTTCCATGAACCGCCAGATGATCGACCTCGCCCGCGAGGCCATCGATAAAGTCAAACCGGCAGAGCGCAACATCTCGGGCGTGACCGTGGGCGTCGATGCCAAGGCGTTGAAGCGCATATCGGACGAAGTAGACCGTTGCCGCAAAAAAGCCATCGCCATTGCTGGCGAATGCGACAACGCCGACCAAGTCTACCGCCTAAACTTGCAACTTTTCCCGCTGACAGAAAAAATATAAGGAGGATCACATGAATTTCAAAAAACTTATTTCGATTTCTTTTGGTACATTGGGTATAATCGGCGCATTAAGCGCCTGTTCCAGCGACGACAACGTTGCGGGTGCCGACGAACAGCCCAACACCATGGCAACGCAATCGAGTTCTTCCCAGGAGCCCTCATCTGCAAGCCGCACAAATGACTTGTTGGCCAGTTTAAAGAAATTCAACAACAAGCCCGAGCCTGTCACGATTTCTATTTCGGAAACAGGAAAAACCATCGAAGATACCGTCAACGCCCAAGCATCTTTTGATGCAGCCTACCAAGCAATTGTAGCGGACGATTCTATCACATGGATTAACGTGGAAGAACATCAAGACGTGTGCAACTCGGACAGTTGTTACGCTCTTACAGCAATGCTGGACAGCGAAAAAATAGTGCATGGTCCCATCGGTTTCGGGAGCAGTCCCATAAACAAACAAATCGTCTGCTTAAACAACAAAAAGTTGTTGTACACTATAGGATTCGGAGATGGCTACATAGAAAAAACCTTACTAAAAGAACAAACCGACTACCCAAACGATTCCATCACCATGGATCAATTTAAAGATGAATGTAGCGAAGAAAACGGAGAATTCTATTCTGCCGTAAGCAAGGCAAAAGGTCGACCGATAGAAATCACCGAGGAAGGGACCGTTTTTGCTCCTGACGATATTGATTCCACAGGAACCTGCAGAATTGAGTTTGTAAAACACCACTGTGACCCGGAAACAGGAATCTGCGAAACCGAAGAAATCCCGGCAGACACAACCTTTGGATACAGAGATCCCTATTGGGAAAAACATGTCAAACATATTTTTGACAATTGCGTATCCGAATTAGAATCCTAGCCTAATTCTCAAATTTTTCTCAAGAATGCACCCGTTTGGGTGCATTTTTTGACCCTTTACGATAAATCACCCACGTAATCTAAAATAAATTATATTACCTTATTGTAAGAGGGATTTTATTATGAGAAAACTTTGTCTTCTTTGGTTAGCTGCATTTCTGTTGTGGTCCTGCGGTGACAGCGAAAGTACAACTAGTGCAACAAACATCATCGACATTGATAAACCCCATGTAACAAAATCTTCGTCAAGTGAAGAAGAATCCTCATCAAGTGAAATTCAGAGTTCATCCAGTTCTGAACCCGATGAGGATGAATCATGCAGTTCTAGCACAGAAGAAAATGAAGAATCTTCGTCTATTGACCAGGAGAGTTCTTCTAGTTCTAAAAAAGCAAGATCAAGTTCTTCCAAGTCTAAATCAAAGTCTTCAAGTTCTAGCAATTCAAAAACAAAATCGTCCAGTTCAAGCAACTCTATAACTAGTTCTTCTAGTGTAGCGTCCAGCAATCCCGCGCAAACATCTTCTTCATCAATATGCATAACAGAAGTTTCCCCCATTCAAATCCTGCCACTTACGGCCAAACCCAATGCAAATAAATCTGAATTCACCTTTACCGGCGGAGCCGTCATGAGCGAAACCGAAACGTGTTATGAACACGAGACTGAGGCCGAGCTGTTTTTTACAAATGTTCGTCTAGAACTTGTCCGTGTAAACGAACATGGCCAGAACGAAGTAAGTCCAATTAAACTCCAATATACGCCGCCAACATTGCCTGCGACAGTAATTAATCTTGCTGAAATGGGAGTAAAAATAAGCGATTCGGCAAAAACCCAATGCGGAAATTTCAAGTTGTTCGTTGATTTCACGGCGACGGACGACCCCAATAATCCTGAGAGGTTTCTCGGCTGGGATTCCATAGAATTCGTTCGTGAGCCCATATACTGTGAGGCGGAACCGAAATCATCCTCCAGCGCTGCTATAGACTCTGTCGTGCGAAAAGTTGAAATTAGGCAATTTAACGGTCTAATGTCCACTTCGGAAACTAGAGGATATTCGTTCAAAGAAGATGCCGAGGTCCCTATAGAGCGAGCCCAAATTCAAGTGAAACAAGGGCGAGACGGAGGACTAATGCTCTATGGCGTTAATGGTCACAAAGTCACCATGTACGACAATTTCAGAGACAGAACTACCTACAGTGATGATTGGTATAGTGGCGACCTACCCCCCTCTCCCGTCCACACGACCGATTTCAAATTTACAGAAGCTAATCTCACAGACTCAACTTATTTCGATGTGGACGCATTCTGGATAGTCATTGGCCCTGCCTTCAACAAAGAAACCGCAGAGGATTTTTACACCATTACACTGAAAACAATGGAAAGAGCAAACGAAGAAGGTGTCCGTCCGTTAAAAATTATCTACTACAAGAAATAGCGAATTACATCCATCATAATACAACAGATTGCATCTAACGGAGAATATAAAAGACACCGTTTTTGGGGTAAAAGATACGCCCCAAAATATCCAGAAAAATTTGTTTTCGTATTTTTTCACACGACTTCCCACCCCCGTTAATTTAGTTTTATGTATTTTTATGGGGAATAGTTTATCCAGGATAGTAGCAACATGAAAAAAATCGCACTCTTGGCCGGGACCTGCGCTCTGTTCATTCTTGTCGCCTGCGGCGGCGATTCCTCCACAAGTGCGTCGAAAAACGACCTGTCCGACCCCGCCGAAGCAACCGCTCCAAAAGAAACGGACCCAAAAGATTCCGGTAGCACCGTAAAAGAAGCGGCAGAAGACTCCGACATTATCAGCGACGGGGATTCCACAAATGTGTCCACAGGAAAAAGTTCTTCTTCCGTAAAAGCAGAAAACACATCTTCTGCTGAACAAACAAAGAGTTCTTCCTCCGTAAAAGCGAGAAGTTCCTCTTCTTCTGTAAAAGCAGCGAGTTCTTCGTCCGAAACGCCTGTTGGAACTTCTTCTTCCGCCAAGGAAGAGACTGTTGTTTCCTCCTCCGGCCCGTTCAATCCCTGCAGCGAGGCCCCAGCCCTTAAAGAAAACTGGAAATACTTGAACCCAGACGTTCAGTATGGCTGTTTCAAGGATTCCAGAGACAATCAATACTATGCGACCGTCAAAATCGGCAATTATACCTGGATGGCCGAAAACCTGGCATACGATTATATATATGCCCCCCGCACACAAGATTCATGGTACGGATACAGCAAAAAAGGAGCCGATGACCAGAATCACCGAGGATACCTGTATACCTGGGACCTCGCGATGGCCGATACAAACTGCCGCAGAGAAAACTTATGCAAACCACGAGGCCAAATGCGCGGCCTCTGCCCAGAAGGGTTCCACATTCCCTCTTACTGGGAATGGCAAGACCTTTTCAATGCCGTTGGCGGAGTAGACATAGCAGCCCGCGAACTCAAGTCTACAGAGGTTTGGGACAACACGGCAAAAGGTACAAACAAGTACGGTTTTAGCGTGATTCCTAACGGGCCTCGATACGGAGCAGGGTATTCCAATCCTGTTGATTTCAATACAGACTTTTGGACTTCCGAAGAAACCGGAAAGAATGTAACCATTTCCATAGTTTTTTTAAGCGACGACAAAGTCAATTCATTGGCATTTGAAAATAAGGAATACGGCTTTTCCGTTCGCTGCCTCATGGATCATCCAGAACAAGAAACGCCCCATTCTGGCATACCCCATGATCCAGATAAATTATACCAGTGCGACGAAATGCTAATGGACGACATAAATACCTGGCATTTCAAAAACGAATCACAAACTGAATTCCAGTACTTTATTGACGACCGTGATTCAATATCTGTTCGTATAAAAGACTCCTATTCAGATCACACATCTAAATCAGGCTACGCCAACAACGAGTACGATCTTTACATTATGTTCTGGGCAGCCTTGAACAGCTGTTTGCCACGCTACTAACACCGCGACCCCCTCCCCTCGCACCAGCAATACGGAATGGCTTGACAGAGCCATGCAAAAAAAGTGAAAAAATGTGCAGTGAACCTATTGACATTTGTCCAAGAGTGCACTATATTTATATACGATGTCGCAAAAAAACAACCAACTGCGAGGCTAAAGATGGATTACACAAAGAAAAAGGAACTGACAAGCCGTCAAGAAGAAATCCTGGAATACATCAAGAAGTACTCCAAAGAGAACCACATGCCGCCGACCGTGCGCGAAATCGGGAACCATTTCGAGATTTCGTCTACGAACGGTGTACGCTCCATCCTCGCCGCCCTCATCAAGAAGGGCTACATCAACCGCTCTCCGCGCCTCAGCCGCGGGATCGAAATTCTTTCGTCCGATGCTGACGCTTCGGAAAACCAGGCACCGAGCAATACCATAGAAATTCCCATCGTCGGCCGCGTGGCCGCCGGTACGCCTATTCTCGCCGTGCAGAACCTCGAAGGCACCGTCACCATCGACCGCGACTTCCTCGCCTGCCGTAGCGACGTGTTCGCCCTCCGCGTCAAGGGCGACTCCATGATCAATGCAGGCATCTTCGACGGGGACCTCATTTTCGCGCGCCAGCAGAAAAACGCAGAACAGGGCGAAATCGTCGTCGCGCAGATTGACAACGAGGCGACCGTCAAGTACTACCACCCCAGTTCCGACCACATCGAACTGCGCCCGGCCAACCCGAAATACCGCCCGATTATCGTGAACAATCGCAAGGACTTCTCCATTGCAGGTCGCGTCATCGGCGTGATGCGCAGGGTCAGCTAAGCCCTACCGGCCAAACAACGACCAGCCCGCACATTTTATACAACATAAAAAGGACCCCTGAAGGGTCCTTTTCATTTTAGACTTGTGCGAGATTTCGCCTATTCGAAATCGGCGAACTCTTCTTCGGCGTCCTTGATGTCGGCGGCATCCGGTCCTTCGCCAAACTCGCTATCATCCTCAGCCTCGTCCAGGGAGTCACCCCCCATGGCGCCCAGCTGGTATTCGACCTTGCGGGCTTCCTTGGACTGGCCCAACTTGAGGATTGCGGCGCACTCTTCGCAGTAACCCAAGTGCTTGTCTACCCAGAATTCGGGAGAGACCAGATTCTTGTTGCAGCGGGTACAAATCTGGGTTGCCGCTTCGCGGGTAAACGCGAGATTCTGTTCTTCGAGTTCCTTGAGCAAGCGCTCGGTCAGTTCTTCCTGCGTTTCTTCGGCGAGGGAAATCTTGTGACGGATAGCCGAGGTCGGCTTCATGTCGAGGTTCTTCATTTCAGAAGAAACCTTCTTCTTGTTGGCGCGTTCCTCGTTCTCATCGATTTCGAAGAAGAAAATGGACTTGTTCAGTTTTTTCCCGCCTTCGAGGAGGACGGCGTAAGGGAGCTCGACCTTTTCCTTGCCCCCCTTCTTGGCCTTCACTTCTTCGGCGACTTTCGAAGTATCTTCGACAGGAGCCTCTATTTCAGGCACATCTACTTGCGGTACTTCTTTCTTTACGACCTTGACTTCCGGCTCGGGTTTCGCGACCGGCTTGGCGGCAGGCTTTGCGACCGGCTTAGCAGCAGGCTTTGCGGCCGGCTTGGCAGCAGGCTTGACCGCCGGCTTAGCAGCGGGCTTTGCAGCAGACTTAGCAACAGGCTTTGCACTCGGCTTCGGGGCCGGTTTTGCAACCGGTTTCGCCTTCGCAGCCGGCTTGGCAACGGGCTTTGCAGCAGGCTTCTTTGCCGGAGCCTTCGGAGCGGGCTTCGAACTGGACTTTGCCACCGGCTTAGATGCAGGCTTTGCAGCCGGTTTGGCGGCAGGCTTCTTTGTTGCGGCCTTCGGTGCCGGTTTGGACGGTTTCGTCGGCTTGGCTGCGGGCTTAGCCGACTTCGGAGCAGGCTTTGCAGCAGGCTTGGACGCAGACTTCGCGGCAGGTTTGGCAGCCGGCTTCTTTGCCGGAGCCTTTGGAGCGGGCTTAGGGGCAGCCTTCTTAGCGACAGGCTTCTTTGCCGGAGCACTCTTTGCAGCGGAGTTTTTCGAAGACACTTTCTTAGAGCTCATACTTATTTCTTTTCCAGAATTTTGATGTTTATAATTCTATCAAACTGTTCAATGCGGCACACGACGTCGTGGCCCTTGGTGACACGGCCAAACACGGTATGCTTCCCGTCCAGGTGATGCTGGGCCATCTGCGTGATAAAGAACTGCGAGCCGGCCGTATTCGGGCCACGGTTCGCCATGGAGATGACGCCATATTCATGGAGCAACTTGTTCGGTTCGTCGTCAATGGTATAGCCCGGACCGCCGGTCCCGTTCGCATCGGGGTCACCGCCCTGAATCATGAAACCGTTGATAACGCGGTGGAACGTCAAGCCGTCGTAGAAACCCTTCTCCGCAAGGTCCACAAAATTGGCGACCGTATTCGGAGCTTCCTTGAAGTTCAAGTCAAGGACAATCTCGCCCTCGTCGGTGGTGATTGTCGCCTGAATTTCCTTGATTCCTGAATAATCTTTGTTAAACACCTTCCCCTCGGCAAACGCCAGGGAACATAGCCCGAAAAGGGACAGAAAGAGAATGAATTTTTTTACCACGTTCAGAACTCTCAATGTTGTGCAGCACAACGCACGGAATGTGCATCCCAAATATACAATTTTTCAAATCAAATATTGCGCCGGGCATGCGGTGGCCCTCGTCAATCGCCTATTTTTCTATATTTACCCCCAAAAAAGACTCACAACGATATTCTTATCGCACCTATGCCGCAAAACGACAACATCAGAAATTTCAGTATTATCGCCCACATTGACCACGGCAAATCAACACTTGCCGACCGCATGATCGAACTGACCAAGACCGTCTCGAAAAACGAGATGACGAACCAGCTCCTGGACGACATGGATTTGGAACGCGAACGCGGCATCACCATCAAGGCGCACGCCATCCGCATGGTGTACGAACGCGACGGCAAGGAATATATCCTGAACATGATCGACACGCCGGGGCACGTGGACTTCACGTACGAAGTGAGCCGCTCGCTCGCCGCCTGCGAGGGCGCAATCCTCGTGGTGGACGCAAGCCAGGGCATCGAAGCGCAGACGCTTTCTAACCTCTACCTCGCACTCGAAAACGACCTCGAAATTATCCCGGTGCTCAACAAGGTCGATTTGCCGGGTGCCCAACCCGACCATGTGGCACAGCTCGTAGGCGACCTGCTGGGCTACGACCCCGACAGCATCCCGCGCATTTCCGCAAAGACGGGCCTCAACGTGGAACAAGTACTCGACAAGATTGTCGACGAAATCCCCGCCCCCAAAGGCGACAGCGGCAAACCGCTCAAGGCGCTGATCTTTGACTCCGTGTACGACTCCTACCGCGGCGTCATCAACTACATCCGCATTGTGGAAGGCACGCTCAAGGCCGGCATGAAAATCAAGATGATGAAGACCGGCGCCGAGTACATGGTCACCGAAGTCGGAACCTTCAGCATGCGCCGCGACCCGCGCGACGAACTTTCCGAAGGCATGGTGGGCTACGTGCTCGCGAACGTGAAGACGATTAGCGACGTGAAAATCGGCGACACGCTCACCGACGCATCGAACCCCGCCACCGAACCGCTCCCGGGCTACAAGGATATCTTGCCGATGATCTATTCCGGCATCTACCCCATCAACCCGGAAGACTACAAGGACTTGCGCGAAGCCCTGGAAAAGCTCCGCCTGAACGACTCCGCTATCAGTTGGGAACCGGAAACCTCCGAAGCGCTCGGATTCGGCTTCCGTACAGGCTTCCTCGGGCTGTTGCACATGGAAATCGTGCAAGAACGCCTCGACCGCGAATTCAACGTGGACATCATCACCACAGTGCCGAACGTGGAATACCATGTGTACATGAGCGACGGCACGATGGTGAAAATCGAAAGTCCCTCCAAGCTCCCCGACGCAAGCCGCTACGACCACATCGAAGAACCCTACGTGAAGGCGCAAATCTTCACGCCCAAGGAATACGTGGGTGCCCTCATGACGCTCTGCGACGAGAAGCGCGGCGAGTTCGAGACCATGGAATACATCGACGAAGCGAAGGTCATCCTCAAGTACAACCTGCCACTCGCCGAAATCATGTTCGACTTCTACGACCGCCTCAAGTCGGTCAGCCGCGGCTACGCCGGCCTCGACTACGCCCCGAGCGAATACCGCAGGAACAACCTCGTAAAGCTCGACATTCTGTTGAACGGCGACCCGGTGGATGCGTTCTCCGTGATTATCCACAAGGACAAGGCGCACACCTACGCGAACGCCATCTGCGTGAAGCTCAAAGACCTCATTCCGCGCCAGCAGTTCGACGTGGCCATCCAAGGCGCAATTGGCGGAAAGATTATCAGCCGTTCTACCGTGAAGGCAGTGCGCAAGGATGTGCTTGCCAAGTGCTACGGCGGTGACATCACCCGTAAGCGCAAGCTCCTCGAAAAGCAGAAGGAAGGCAAGAAGCGCATGAAGAGCATCGGCTTGGTGGAAGTGCCGCAGAAGGCGTTCCTCGCCGTGCTTTCGCTTTCGGACAACTCCACGAACAACGGCGACTAATTTATTTTTCAAAAGCGATGGCATACCTGGACAGAAACGTGAGGCGCTTACAGTGGAGGACATCCAAGTCCCGCCTCTTTGTTGCTGTCTTCATTATGCTCGTGGCCTTCACCGGAGCACTCGCCATCCGCTACTACGCCGTCGAACCGATTCTTTTGCAAGACACAGCCATGCAGCCCCGCATCAAGAAGGGCTCGCTAATATGGGTCTGTAGGCTCCCCCAGTGCATCGACAAAGCGACTTTTGGCGAAATTGTCTGGGCCAGGCAACCGAACAACGAAACACTTGTCCGCAAGATTATCGGCTACCCCGGCGACACTATCGAAATTTCGGACAAAGGGCGCATAAAGACAAAGCAGAAGCGCTTTATGTGGCGTGGCGAAGATTCCTTTATCGAAACGCGCAAGTTCTACGTTCCCAGGCAAGGCGACACGATACTCCTCTCCACGCTCAACGACGTGGAAGAAGACTACATTCTTAGGCTGATGAACGAGCAGGGGCTCCCCATCACCATCAAGTCGACCCTTTGGCAAGGAAACCGCGAAATTTCCATTGAGCGAATAGGCTCGACCAAGCTGGGGCACCGCCTCGTGAGCTTGAAGGAGCTGGATGTGCTCCCCTGGCAAGACCGGCGACTCATCGAAATGCAAATCCGCCAAGCAGAACCCGGCAACGCACCAATTAAGATCAAGCGCCAGTTCTTCGTCGAAGGCGATTCCGTCCCGATGGACACGTTCATCGTCGCAAGCGACAACTACTACCTCGCCTGCGAACAAGGGAACCATTGCGTCGACTCGCGTGAACTCGGATTTTTCACCAAGGAAAGGATTCTCGGGCGCTACATCAAACAACCCGACATCGTAAAGCAATTTGTCCTAAAAAAAGCGCAAGAGTTTCAGAAGACATTCTTCCCCATCAAAAAGAAAGAAGCCGAGAAGATTCCTCCGAAAGAAGAACCTAAAAAGATCAAGAGCGAAGTTGAGACCATCAAGGTAGAAATCGACGAGAACGGCGAAACAAAGCCTATCCGGGATATCAAGCCCAACAACGGCCCCGAACGAGTCCAACAAATCAAAAGGCCACACGCCATCAAGGCAATCGATCCCATAAAGGAGCCCACGAAAGGGCAAAAAAAATAACCCCGGACAGCGCGAACCATCCGGGGCAAATTCCAACTAAGGTAAATTAGTCGAGCGAGTGGACCAGCAGGCCGTCGCGGAGCTTGGGTTCAAACCAAGTGCTCTTGGGCGGCATGATTTCGCCGGCATCGGCAATGTTCATCAGCTGGTCGAGCGTCGTCGGGTACATGGCGAAGGCGCAGGCACATTCACCGCTATCCACGCGCTTCACAAGTTCGCCCAGGCCACGAATGCCACCGACAAAGTCGATGCGCTTGGAAGTACGCGGGTCGTCGATATCGAAGAGCGGTTTGAGGATCAGCTTCTGCAAGAGAGCCACGTCGAGGCTATCAACCGGGCCCAGGTTCTTGAGGTATTCTGCCTTGAAGCTGCAAGCATACCACTTGCCGCCCATGTAGAAGTTCACCTGGTTCTGCTTGGCAGGGCTCTGCATGCTGTCGAGTTCGACAATATCGAACACCTTCTTCATCTCGGCCATGAGCTGTTCCGGAGTACGGCCGTTCAAGTCCTTGAGCACGCGGTTGTAGTCGAGAATCTTGAGCTGGGTGCTCGGGAAGAGGATGGCGAGGTAACGGTTGTATTCCTCGGCACCCGTATTGTTCGGGTTCTGCTGAGCGCGGTAGCTTGCGGCGCGGGCGCCGGCAGCGCTCCTGTGGTGGCCGTCGGCGATGTAGCTCACCGGCACAGCCTCGAAGGACTTGCGGATAGCTTCGATTTCGGCGTCATCGTCGATAATCCACACCGTGTGGCCAAAGCCATCGCCCTTGCTTACGAAGTCGTAGACCGGCGGACGCTTGGTCACGGCGCCGAACACGTCGAACTGGCCCTGGTCGCGGTAAGTGAGGAACACCGGACCGGTGTTGGCGTTCGTGGCGAGCACGTGACGCAGACGGTCTTCTTCCTTGTCGGCGCGGGTAAGTTCGTGCTTCTTGATGATGCCGTTGAAGTAGTCGGCGGCGGGCACGCAGCACACCAGGCCGTACTGTTCACGGCCGTTCATCGTCTGGCGGTAAACATAGAGGCAAGGCTTCTTGTCGTAGGCAATCACGCCATCGGCAATCATCTTGTCCAAGTTCTCGCGGGCATGCGCATAGACCTTCGGGTCGTAGGCGTCCACGGAGTCGGGCAACTCAAGTTCCGCACGCGTGACGCGGAGATAGGAGTGCGGGAGCCCTTCGGCCATAGCTTTGGCCTCGGCGCGATTCATCACGTCGTACGGGAGGGCGGAAATAGTTTCGGCTTCGGCCGGGTTGACCGGACGCAAGGCCTTGAACGGATAGATGTGCATCATAGGCTTCTTTCCTTTGTGGGATTCCTTAATTAAAACTTCGTCCTCAGAGATGAGGTTGTGGATGTAGCCGGTCTTGCCGTCAATCCATTTCTTCTTGCGGTAGCTCACCACGAAATACGCAATGGCAAAGAACACGAACGCCGTTGCAGCGGCCATGATGGTGATACCGATTAGGAACGCAATCAAGTGATCGGCGGCATTCACCCAGAGGTTCTCGAGAATCACAGCGCAGTTGCGTATGGACATGCGCTCGAACTCGCCCAAGAAGTCAAAGGAGATGGAGTCCGGATTGTAAATCTTGCAGCCGATGTAGTATCCGCCCGGGTAGAAAAACCCGAACTGCGTAACAGGATTCGCGACAAAATCCGCGATAACGCCAGGAACCTTGGGGAGCCTGAAAACGGCACAAAGGGCAACAGTGAGAATAATGGCAAAACCAATCGTGGGCCAAACGCCAATAAAAACACCAATAAACACGGACCACGCAACCTTGAGGGCATCTTGGCGGCGCGGGAACATACGATTATAGTAAATACGGCTGAGTCGCTTGTACTTCGACTCATTACGATCAATAGGGGTGTGCTTAAAACGAATCATTGCGTGCCAAATATAGAAAATTAGGGGCTAGAATCTAGGGGTTAGAGGCGATGAGGTCGGGGCTAAAGCCCCTTTGAGGTGTGAGGAAAGTAGGAAGTAGGAAGTAGACAGTAGACAGTAGGAAGTAGGACAAATGCGTAAGGCGAGTGCCGCGGTCAAGCTTGCTTGAACATGGCCGAGCCGAGCATTTGGTACTTGAGCTATACGAAACTTGGCAATTTATTGCCTTAGTTGAGTTATCCTCTATGAGGAGTAGCGAGAGTACAAGTAGGAAGTGGTTAGGGGTTAGGATCTAGGGAGAAATATCACGGCTTCGCCGTCTGTTACTAACGCACGAAGTGCGTGATTCTCATTCACTAGCCTCGAGCCTGGAGGCTCGAGCCTCATACCTCATCGCTCATTGCTCACTGCTCGGGCCTCGAGCCCCGAGCCTTTTTATATATTTTACAATCTATGAAGCATTTGATTTCCAAAGAGGGTTTCGAAAAACTCAAGGCCGAATGGGAACACCTCAAGTACGAGGAACGCCCCGCCATGATCAACCAAGTGCAGGCCGCCGCCGCCGAAGGCGACCGCAGCGAAAACGCAGCCTACACCTACGGCCGCATGCGCGTCCGCGAGATTGACCGCCGCCTGCGCGAACTGGACCGCATCCTGGATGGCGCAAAGATTGTCGAAAACGTCGCTCCCGAAGACGGATCCATCAAGTTCGGTGCGACAATCAAGATGGTGGACATCAAGACCAAGCGCGAAAAGACTTACAGCATCGTCGGTGAAAAGGAAATTGACCCGCTCAAAGGCCGCATCAGCATGAAGTCGCCCATCGGCGAAGCGCTGCTCGGCAAAAAGAAGGGCGAAACCGTGCAAGTACAAGCCCCCCGCGGAACGATTACTTACGAAATCCTGGAAGTTACTTATTAGAATCTAGAGAATAGGATCTAGGGGCTAGAGAAAATTTAGACGCACGAAGTGCGTGATTCTTATTCACTAGATCCTAATCTCTAGCCTCTAACCACTAGCATCATGTTCATCGATACTCACTGCCATATTGATTCCTACGAGCGGCATGCCGGCGAAAGCTTCGACGCCCTCCTCGCCCGCATCCCTAGCGACACAGACGATAAAGTTCAATTACCCGAAGCGTTCATCCACGTAGCCTGCGACCCTGCCGATTTTGATTACGCCCGCGAACTCAGCGAGAAATACCCGAACGTCTACACCGCCTACGGCATCCACCCGGAATACGTCGAAACAGAAACCGCCGAAGACGAACTGCGCATGATGGAATTTCTCAAGCACCCCAAGTGCGTCGCCTGCGGGGAATTCGGGCTTGATTACCACTATGGTGCCGAAACAAAGGCAAAGCAAGTTGAACTGTTCGAGCGACACCTGCAACTCGGCATCGAAAGCGGCAAACCCCTGGTACTACACCTGCGCGAAGCCGACGACGATGCACTCGCCGTACTCCGTAACGCCGATATCCAAGGCAAAAAAATCCATGTCCATTGCTTTACAGGTTCGCCCGAATTTTGCAAACAAATGCTCGACCTGGGTTCCAAAGGCGTCGAAATCTATGTTGGCTTTACCGGAATCATCACGTTCAAGAACGCGCAAAACGTCCGCGATGCTGCCGCTATCGTACCACCAAGCCAAATGCTCCTAGAAACGGATTCCCCCTACATGGCGCCCATCCCCTACCGTGGCAAACCATGCCATTCCGGCTATATCCCTTACATCGCGCAAGCGCTCGCCACAATAAAAAATTTGCCCGTAGAGGAACTCTACAGGCACTGTCGCGAAAACACTCGCCACTGTTACGGCATCTGAAACGCCATGGAAACCTGCGAAGGGGTCGACTCCCCTTTGTAATGCCTGCGCAAGTACGCAAGCGCCGCCTCGGAATTGAGCGGTTTGCTGAAGTAGTAACCCTGAATAAACTGGCAACCCTCGCTCCTCAAGAAGTCGAGCTGGTCGCGAGTTTCGACGCCTTCGGCAATCAGGCCCATATTCATTGAATGCGCGATGCCGATAACCATGCGTGCAAAAGAAGCGTCTTCTTCGTCGTCTGTCACGTGGTCGACAAAAGACTTATCCATCTTGAGAGTATGCACCGGGAAGCGCTTCAAATAGGCCAGGCTGCTGTAACCTGTACCGAAATCGTCTATGGAAATCTGCAAGCCCATGCTGGCGAGGGCGCGCATCATCTTGATTGTCTTCTCCGATTCACGCAAAGCCGTATATTCCGTAATTTCGAGCTTCAAGTTCTTCGGGTTCAGTTTCGTCTCTTGCAATATGCGTCGGACATCATCGACCATGTTATCAAGCGCAAACTGCTTGGCACTGAAATTGACCGACACCTGGATATTCTCGTAACCCATGTCGACCCAAATCTTGGTCTGTTCGCAAGCCATACGCAGAATCTGGGCACCCATCGGGACAATCAAACCCGTTTCTTCGGCAATAGGAATAAACTCACCCGGAGAAATCACGCCCCGTTCACTGTTGTTCCAGCGGACAAGCGCCTCGAAACCGACAATGCGGTCACCGTTGACAATATCCACAATGGGCTGGTACACCAACACGAATTCGCGAGCCTGTATAGCCCTGCGAATTTCAAATTCCAGCTTGTAGAGGTTCATCGCCTTTTCGCGGATTCCACCCGTAAAGAACTGCACCCCACCATGGTTGACGCCCTTCTTCATGTCGCGCAAGACAGCGTTCGCATTCGCCAGCAAGTCTTCTACACAATCGCCGTCCTTGTTCACCACAACAGACATCGAAACACTGATGTAGAGTTCCTTACCCTCCAATTTAAGAGGCATCTTGACCTTGGCGTGGAGATTGCGCACAATGGAAATAAGTTCCGCATTGACATCACTCCCTTGGATATTCCGGAATATCAGGGCGAACACATCCGGGCCAATTCGGGCAACGCAATCTCCCGAACGAGACGAAGCGTTGATGCGGTCGGCAACAATTCTCAAAACTTGGTCACCCACGTCGATGGAATAGGAATCGTTAATCGCGGCAAAGCTGTCGATATCCAAAAGGGCAAGGGCAAAAATATAGTCCGGACGGTCCGTAGACTTCTTGACATCCTTCGCAAGTTCATTCAAGAACTCCTGGCGGTTACTCACGCCAGTCAGCGAATCACATGTCGAAAGGAAATCATTTTCACGAACGAGGTTGCGCGAATCCTGGATAGCCGAAAGAGAACCGATTACACGAATCAGGAGCCCGGCCTCGTTGCACTGCGGACGCCCCGAAATGACAATCGCCTCGCAATTAGCCATTTTATTCAAAAGGCGCATGCGAATCGTGAAATTGCGTTTTTCATTCAGGCATTCCTGCAAAGACTTGCGGAAAGACTCCCAGTCACTTTCCAGAACACACCCCTTCACCACTTCGAACGAATCACCCAGGGCATCTATACCAAGAATTTTGCCCACCTTGTTCGACCAGAATACCTTATTCGAAGAAACATCAAATGTCCAGAACCCTTCAGAAGAAACATCAATCATCATCTGGAAAAGTCGATCTTTCTCGATGAGGTCCCGTTCGTAATTACGAATGGGTTCAAGAACGACCTCATTCACATTGACATCGCTACGGATTTTTTTCTGGGAATTAGAAGAAGGGAATCTATAAAAAACGGCAAGGTAATCCAAAAACAGAATGGATATGACATAAGGAATAACAACGACAATATTATCGGAATGTTCCACAAAGTCGGGAATAACCGCAGCAAAAAGGAAACTGGTTATCAACAGTGCGAATCGCAAAACAACATGTTCATCAAAAAGTTTCATTTATGCTCCAAATTATTGCAAAAAATATACATTCAAAAACAAAATGGGTGCAGAAATAATGTTTATAAAAAGAATACATTCTCTTTTCAAAAAACAACCAGCCAAAAAATCGCTCCAAAACGCCCAAAATCGCCCCAAAAAACGGCTTTTTTGAGCACTGCATATAAAATAACATAAATAAAGGCGATAACGCAAGTGTGAGCCAGCCCACACAACGAACAAACGAAAAACATGACGCCAATCACATTCGAAGGAAAATGGCTCCAGGCTCGGGGCACGAGGCTCGAGGCAAGTGAATGAGAATCACGCACTTCGTGCGTTAATAACAGACGGCGAAGCCGTGATATTTCTCCCTAGTCTCTATATCCTAGCCTCTAGATTCTCTAATGGAGATTGCTCCAGGCGCGAGGAATTTAATGGGAACAAAAAAGCCCCCGGCTTTGAACCGGAGGCCTTTGTGTTGTTACTCAAAACTGAGAACTGATAACTCAAAACTGAGAACTCAAAACTGAGAACTGATAACTCAGAACTATTACACCGCACCCTGCCACTTCATGGCATCGGCAACCTTGAGGAAGCCGGCGATGTTTGCACCCATCACCAGGTTGCCCTTCTGGCCGTACTTGACAGCGGCAGAGGAAGCAGCGGCGTAGATGCTCTTCATGATACCTTCGAGCTTCTTGTCCACTTCTTCGAACGTCCAGGAGAGACGTTCGGAGTTCTGAGACATTTCAAGGCCGGAGGTAGCCACGCCACCAGCGTTAGCAGCCTTGGCAGGTCCAAAGAGAACGCCAGCCTTCTGGAAGGCTTCGATAGCTTCCGGAGTAGACGGCATGTTAGCACCTTCGGCAACGGCCTTCACGCCGTTAGCGATAAGGGCCTTGGCACCTTCGAGGTCGAGTTCGTTCTGAGTTGCGCACGGAAGAGCGATGTCGCACTTGACCGTCCAAACACCCTTAGAACCTTCGTGGTATTCAGAACCCGGAACGAGCTTAGCGTATTCGCTGATACGAGCGCGCTTGTCGTTCTTGAGGTCGAGAACGACGTCGAGGTTGATGCCGTTCGGGTCGTAGATGTAGCCGTTGGAGTCGGACATGGTCACAACCTTGCCACCGAGCTGAGTAGCCTTCTGGCAAGCGAACTGGGCAACGTTACCGGAACCGGAAATCACGACGGTCTTGCCCTGGAAGGAGTCGTTAGCGAGGTCCTTGAGCATTTCGCGAGTGAAGTAGCAGAGGCCGTAACCGGTAGCTTCGGTACGAGCGAGAGAACCACCGTAGGAGAGGCCCTTACCGGTGAGAACGCCCACAAATTCGTTGCGGATGCGCTTGTACTGACCGAACATGTAACCGATTTCGCGAGCGCCAGTACCCTGGTCACCAGCCGGAACGTCCGTGTCGGCACCGACGTGCTTGCAGAGTTCAGTCATGAAAGACTGGCAGAAACGCATCACTTCGTTGTCGCTCTTGCCCTTAGGATCGAAGTCGGAACCACCCTTGCCGCCGCCCATGGGGAGCGTGGTGAGGCTGTTCTTGAAGATCTGTTCGAAGCCGAGGAACTTGAGCATGGAGAGCGTAACTTCGTTACGGAGACGGATACCGCCCTTGTAAGGACCGATAGCGGAGTTGAACTGCACGCGGTAGCCGCGGTTGACCTGAACGTTACCCTTGTCATCGAGCCAAGGCACGCGGAAGGTGATCACGCGTTCCGGTTCGACGAGACGGTCGATCACGCCGTTGGTTTCCCAAGACTTGTCCTGTTCGAGGACGGGGTCGAGGGATTCGAGGAATTCGCGGACAGCCTGGTGGAAGAGGGCCTGGTCCGGATCACGGGCGACGACCTTGTCATAGACTTTCTGAAGGTAAGCATTCTTGATTGCCATTTTATTTATCTCCGTTGAGAGTTTTGATTGTTAAAGTTTTTAACGGGTCTAAAGATAGCAAACCCGCGACAAAAAATGAAAAAACCAGCCGGAAATCTTCAATTTCTTACATTTTTGTAAGTTAGTATTTTGCAAGTTTTATAAATTGCCTTTTTTCGTTAAATTTCAAGGCATGAAATAGCAAAAACCTACATTTTTGTAAGTTTGCAAATTTACCTATCAGAAGTAAAAATCATTTTACAAAATAAAGCGGGAGATGCCCGGTCAAGCCGGGCATGACAAGGGAAGAGCCTAATTATATGACCAGCTACTTTACGCAGTCCACGAGCGTTTCGTGCAGGATGCCGTTCGAAAAGACGACCTGTTCGCTGTCAACGAACTGCATCGGGGAGCCGTCAATGTGCGTTGACTTTCCGCCAGCCTCTTCGACAATCAGCGCAATCGCCGCAATGTCCCACGGGTAGCTCATCGTCATCACAAAGCAGTCGATGCGGCCACACGCAGTAAAGCACCCCTCCACCACTGCCGAACCAAAACATTTCACGCGCTCGAACACTTCTGCCTCGCGAGCAAAGTTACGCGAATTCTGCGAATTGATCTTTTCGGGATTGCCCACGTTAAAATCGCCGTTCGAAACTATGGCGTGTACTGGGTCCGCTTCGTCGCTCACATGGATAGCCTTGCCATTCATGAAGGCACCGCCATCCTTCATCGCCGTAAACAGCTCGCCAAGCCGGGGCAGGTTCACGACCGCGACCAACGGTTTGCCCTCGAGATGGAGAGCGATGGAAATTCCCCAGAACGGAATGCCGCGGCTAAAATTGACCGTGCCGTCCACCGGGTCGATAATCCAGCAGTAGCGCGGATCCGCGCCCTCGATGACGCCCGCTTCTTCGGTGCGGATGGAATGCGTCGGGAATGCGTTACGCAATCCTTCGACAATCAGTTTCTCGCTCGCGATATCGGCGCGAGTCACAACGTCTTTCTTGGACTTGTATTTTACGTCGCCCAAGTTGTTCTGGAATTCAAGGCAAAGAGCCCCCGTCTGTTTCGCGAGAGCTTCTGCAACAGATAAAAATTGTTGATAATCGGACATATGGGTTAGCGATGAGCTATGAGCGGCGAGCCATGAGGGACTACTCACGGTCAGCTTATTCAGGGTATGCGCAGCAACGGAAGCCAATTGACGACGACCTGTAGAACGAGGATGCCTCTCTATAAACCACTTTCTCGCCCGTGAAGAAGACCTTCTCGACATGATCAGGCACATACACCAAGCCGTTGGAGATGGTTTTCAGCCATTCGTCGCCACCATTCTTGTATTCCGCATAAGGCACATAATCGACACCGATGGAGTTCCCGTTGGAATCCTGCACATCGAAGAACTGCAGAGAATCCTTGAAATCCTTCTTGGTCAGCTTTGCATACAATGTGCGCGAAGTATCCACTTCGAATACCGTATCCACCTTGGTCCCTTCGCGGTAAAGGTAAACAGGATCTACCGTATAGCCAACACGTGTGAAGAACGGGAAGCTACGGCTTGTACACCTAGAAATGGATTCACGGTCTGAACCAACGAAAACTTTATAGCTAGCGCCTTTGACTACAGCCGCAGTATCCTCGGAACGGCCCATCACCCATTCCTGATAATGCCCAGGCATATCATGGACACCCATCGGGTTTACGCAATGGCGATTGCGCTTGGATACATCAGCCGAAGCGAGAGAATCCTCTGTACCGACATTGCACATTTTATAAAGGTATTCCACGGCATCGGACGCAGAATCCTCTATCACACCATAGTCAAGGCGACCGCCAGACAAACAAACCAGTTCCCAATCGCGCTCGTTGCACAGGGAAACCTTAAAACCATCTGCAGATACTGCCTCGCAGGCCGCGACAGCCTCGGAGTGGAGCACGTTGCGAACAAATTCTCCAGAATCGTTCTGATGCTCATATTTTTCCATGCAGAACTTATTCGTATCAGAAAAAGAAACAGGAACGAATCCTTCGGGGCATTCTATTTCTTGAGCCAAAGCTCCCGGAGAAACATAGAGGGTATCAATCAACGCATGGGAATAATAACCAGACGCATCCCTTGAACGTATGCGTAGAATAATCGTATCACCCGGAGCGACCCAACGAATTGTATCGACGACAAATCGACCGCCGTCGACGACAACCATTTCGCCATCGTCCCAATCATATTCTTTAATATAATGCTCACTGGAGCCACCCGCAAAGGTGACCGAATCCCAAGTCCCACTGGAAGGATTGTATTGTCTAATTTCATAAGACGCTACAGTATCGTAGCAATCATAAATCAAGCACTCTCTCGGGAACTCCAGTACAGAATCAACCTTGATTCCATGATCTTTTATAACCGGATCGACAGAACGGCTCCAGAAAATGCGCATACGGTTATTGCTATCCAATTGCACAAAGCCAGACCCAGGGTACAGCGAATCTTCTATTGTGAAGATCGATGTTGGCATAAGCGGCGCAATGGAATCTGTCGTGAGAATTGCTTTAGTCACTTCTTTCGAATTATTCCCCGAAGAATCCCACGAAGTAATTCCAATGGAATAATGGGATTCCGCACGGAGCCCCTTGATTGTGAGCCTAAACCAGTTAGCAGAATCGTTCTCCGAATCATAGCCTTTCCCGTCAAGGACGACAAGACGGAGCTTATTCTTATCCTTTGAAGAATGCGATGCAGAATCGACGATGATGCTGTCGTGGTAAAAATCAATCCTCGCATGGCGGATGGTATCCGAGAATGCGCCTTCTATAGAAATTTTAGCTTTCCGCAAGTCCTCTTCTGTATTTTCCGACGAAATGACAACGTTGTAGCCGACAATCGGTCCGGATATTTCAGCCGGAGTATAGAAGTCCGTCTGATCCGTCGGGCGAGACCATTCGAACCAGGCACCCGTAGTCCAGATTGAATCGTGAATGGCGACAAGCGAAGGTTCCTGAGTATCGCCCAAAAGGAGAAACACTCTCTGGACAGCCCCCGGATCCCCCTTGGAATACTTGCAGAATAGGGCAACCTGGAGACTGTCGTAGCCTTCCTTGAGGTAATCCTTGACCTTTTCGGTCAAGTCAATCGTGTCGTAATCCTTGCCCTTCTTGCTATCGTATTCTATAACCGAATCGGCCTTATCGCGTTGCGAAGCAGAAACCGACCTAGACGTATCGTCAACAACGGTCGTATCGAGCCACAAGAGGATAGACTCAAGCCTATCGGTCTTGATCGGGTAACGGAAACTGATCCGGAAACATGTATCTACAGAATTGGCCTTAACACCACAAGACCGAGTGACGCTCATTTCCATGACTTCGCGATCAAACGGGTAATCCGTACCATCATCGTCATCGGAACAAGCAAAAAACATGGACGCCAGCAGCGGGAGCATCAAAAATTTGAAAAAACGCATAATCATCGTAGCTTAATTTAGCAAAAAACCGGACGCTAGAGGCGTCCGGCTTTCAAATTCAAACGAAGTAAAAGTTAGTTGGCTTCGTCCGGATAGACGGAGACCTTCTGACGCTTCGCATCGAGGCGTTCAAACTTCACCTTGCCATCAACGAGGGAGAACAGGGTAAAGTCCTTGCCCATACCGACGTTGGTGCCCTTGTGGAAGTGAGAACCGCGCTGACGAACGATGATGTTGCCAGCCTTGACGGTTTCGCCCGCGTACTTCTTGACACCAAGATACTTGGCGTTACTGTCGCGGCCGTTACGTACTGAACCTTGACCTTTCTTATGTGCCATGGATTAAGCCTCCTTAGCCTTGCGGAGAGAGTTCTTCTTGACCTTGGCCGGCTTGGCGATGCCCTGAGCGATCTTTTCCTT